>SVSB01000007.1 GCA_015064505.1 Oscillospiraceae bacterium | reverse complement strand
GGTCAACCTGCTCTGCAAAATATTCCGTCCAGGTTTTTCCGCCGTCGCCGGTGATAAAGTACGTGTATGCCACAAGGCTTTCAGAGGTGTTATCGGTATTGGTTGGTGAAATCTCCACCTTAGCACATAAAACGCCGATATTTCCGTCAAAGTACGGCAGCATCCAGGTGTAGCCCAAATATCCGTATTTTTCAAGCTGAGAGTTAAGCTCGGGGTGTTTGCCTTCAACACTGAAGTAGACCTTGCCGTTTATATATGCGCAGTAAGGCCTGGTTGCGCTGACGTAATCGGGTGTCCGGCTTTTCAGGGTGAACGTCTTGCCTCCGTCCGCGGTGGTGTAGAAATGGGCGGTTTTGCTTCCCATGTTAGCTCCTCCGTAGGTCACGGCTGTGCCTTCCAGGGAATTTGTGTAATAAACACAGCATATCGCTTGATCAAAGGCGCTGATATTGAAGCTCTCTCCGCCGTCAAAGGTGGAAATAATATAACCCCGTGAGGTTTTTGCATCATTCGAGATCAAATGCGCCTCTGCTCCGCTTACGTAGGCGTAGTCGATGGCGGTGAAGGACACTTTCTTGCCAAGCCCGGAGTCATAGTATTCGTTGGGGGCTTCCGCGGTCTTGTCGGTGGCACCGAATTTAACGTAGAGCTTACCGCCCTCGACCCAGGCGTTGTTTTTGGTGTGGCTGATGCCGAAATAAAGGGGGATAATGGCTGCTTCCGCGGTGGTCACAAACTGAGAGTAAAGAGACATGGTGAGTTCTTCTTCGCTGTTTTTGATAGTAAAGTCAAGTCTTTTCGCCGGCAGGCGGATATTATCCGATCCCTTGATATGTACGTAGCCGTCCTCGCCGAGATACAGCAGTGAGCCGAGGTCATCGGTAAAAACGGGGGCATCGGTTGCCGGTGTATCCGTGGTAACGGTTGTAATAGGTTCAACCGTAAATGGCGTATCCGTGGTAACGTCCGTAACGGGAGGGGTAGGGTTATTAGCACAAGCAGCCAGAGAAGCGCCGCAAAGGATAGCGGCGAGGATGGCGGATATTAAACGGGTATTGTTTTTCATAATGAACCTCCGTAAGCGACGGATGAATTTTCCTGATCCCATTTTAGCACGGAAGATGCAAAAATACAACCTATCGAAAAAATTCCGATAGGTTGTATTTTTTGAACGTAAGGACCGTCCCACGGTCTTGTTGTAGGGGGCGACGCCATCTGAGCCCACGTTTCTTTGCCGTATTCGCGGGAGGCGGAACGCCTCCCCTGCGACGTCTGTGGTTCCCCGTAGGGGGAACTGCGTTCGCCCGCCTTTTTTCACGTTATTTCCGGACGTGCGATCATAGCCTCCGTTGAGGCTGCTTATAGATAAGCCCATAAGCTGCAAAAAAACGGTGCTGTCAGTCAAGTATACATCTCAGTCTTCCGCTTTTTTCCTCTACCGGAATGAAGGTCGGAACCTCCTTCCTATCCGGTGTAGGAGTGTTTGGAGAATGAAGGCAAAGATATTTTTTACCCTCTAAGGAAGAGAATATCATTCCGTGCCCGCCGTCATGCTTGCCGGTATACAAGCGTGAAAACAACGGCTTTTCTTCGTGTACCCATTTCCCGTCAACACATCCGTTTTCGCTGCGGGCAATTCCCACGGCGTAGCCGCTGTTATCAAAATTCGACCATAGCATAAGCAGGTCCCCGTCAGCGGTTTCATACATAAAGCATCCGTCCGTGACGCCATGCTTGCCCGCCCATTGTGTGCAATCGGCGCGGAAAAGCTCAATCGGCTCCGAAGCAAAGGATGAAAGATCCGCCGAAAGCTTGGCTGCTGCCATACGTCCTATGCGGTCATCCGTGCTTGTCCATTCGTGCACAAAGATCATCCAGGGCTGTCCTGCTTTGTCAACGTAGAAGGTGCCGTCTATTGAATCCCAATCATGGGGTGTGATGTGTCCGTTGCTGATCTCTTCGAACGGACCTTCGGGCGTTGCGGAGCGCATTACTGTGCATCCTCGGTGCTTGGTTATGCTCGAGTAATATGTTGCGATCAGATAAAAGGCGCCGTTATATTTATGCACCTCGGGCGCCCAATGATTTTTTACGGCATATTGCGGGTCAACGTAGAGCCGGTGTGTGATACGCGACCAATCACCGCTCAGACTGCCGCTCGTGTTTTTGTAGCAGGAGTATACCGTGTCATCCCAATTGTCATTATCCGGAACTCCCGTGCCGTAGGCGTAGTAAATACCGTTTTCAACAAGAATAAACGGATCGCGCAATTTCTTGATTTTTGATTCTATCATAGCTTGCCTCTGTAAAATTATCTTAGTTTTTTATATTCTGTAGGGGAAACGGACACGATGGACTTGAAGTTGCGGTTAAAGGAGCGCAGTGAGGAATAGCCGCATTCCATAGCGCATTGAAGCACGCTGTTGTCCGTATTGGCAAGCAGCTCGCACGCCTTGCTTATACGGAAGCGGTTCACGTAATCGTTATATGTTATGCCCACGTTTTGCTTGAAATAGCGGGAAAGATATGCGTAATCGTAGGAGAGGATCTCCGATAGATCTTTAAGAAGGCATTTCTTTCCGTATTCCGCTTCGATAAACTCAAAAATGCTGTGGAGCAGGGAGTTCTTGTTGCCGTTTTTCTCCGTGTAACCGTTTGTTTTGTCAAATTCGGCGCAAACGCAGTAAAAAACGCCCTTTTTCTCCACTGTGGAGCTGTTTTCGTCCACGCGGTCGATCAGCGCAAGCAGATAATCGTCAAGGGCAAGCTTGTTGCTTACGGGCGTTTTATTTGCCTTTTTGGAGGAAAACGCCTGAATAAGCTCCGGGGAGAAAATAAATAAAGTATGGGTGCTGTCCGTGCTTGAAAGAGAATGAAGCTGATGGGGGAATACCAGCACGGCTTCATTTTTGTTTACGGTGTATTTTTCCGTTCCAACGGTGATCTCCATGCTTCCCGAGGTTATGACAATAAGCTCAAAGGCGTTGTGCATATGGGTGGGAAAGCTGAAGTTTTCGCCCGATTCCTTGCTGAAATGCTCCGCATTTCCGAAATGTTCGAATTGATAAAACATAACTCACCGATAAAAGTCAAATATTGTCTATATATTGTACGACATTTGGCTGAAAAAGTCAATGGAGAGATGCTACAATAAAAACAGATAACAGGATTGGAGGGGTATGTCTTGAAATATTACGTAGGTGCGGATCTTGGAACCTCGTCCCTAAAGCTGATACTTGCATCCCGAGAGGGAGGGGTGCTTAAGACGGTAACGAAGGATTATGCGGTACGATATCCCGCTCCGGGATGGAGCGAGCAGATGCCCGAGGATTGGTGGAGGGAGTTCTGCGCGGGAGTGCGCGAGCTTACAGACGGCGTTGACGGCGTTTGCGGTATCTCAGTGGCGGGGCAGATGCACGGACTCGTTATATTGGACGAAGCGGATAAGGTAATTCGCCCCGCCATTCTCTGGAACGACGGAAGGACCTTCAGGGAGACCGAATACCTTAACACCGTAATAGGCAAAAAAAGGCTTTCCGACTATACGGCCAATATCGCATTTGCGGGATTTACAGCGCCGAAGATACTCTGGCTTAAAAATAACGAGCCCCACAGCTTTGAGCGGATAGCAAAGCTGATGCTCCCCAAGGATTATATAAATTACAGGCTGACGGGAGTGTACGCCACGGAATACTCCGATGCGGCGGGAACTTTACTTCTGGACGTGAAGAACAAGTGCTGGTCCCGTGAGATGCTTGATATTTGCTGCATCGGGGAAGAGAAAACGCCAAAGCTCTTTGAAAGCTACCAATGCATAGGAACGGTATTGCCCGATATTGCAAAGGAGCTTGGCCTTTCCGAAAACGTAAGAGTAATTGCGGGCGCAGCGGACAATGCGGCTGCCGCCATCGGCACGGGAACCGTGGGAGAGGGAAGATGCAATATCTCCCTCGGCACAAGCGGAACGGTGCTTATATCCTCGGAGAGCTTCGGCGTTGATGAAAACAACGGTCTGCACGCGTTCTGCCACGCAGACGGCGGATATTATCTTATGGGCTGTATGCTTTCCGCCGCATCCTGTAACAAGTGGTTTTGCGAAGAGATCCTGAAGACCGAGGACTTCGGGGCAGAGCAAAAAAATATAACCGAAGATATGCTTGGTAACAACAACGTGTTCTTCCTGCCGTATCTTATGGGAGAAAGATGCCCCGTGAACGATACGAACGCAAGCGGCGTTTTTATAGGTCTTCGCCCCGACAGCACGAGGGCGGATATGCTTTTGGCGGTATTGGAGGGCGTTGCCTTTGCCATCCGCGATAACGTTGAGGTTGCGCGTAGTCTTGGTATAAATATTGAAAGCTCCACCGTTTGCGGCGGCGGCGCAAGATCCGAGCTATGGCTTAAGATCGTCAGCAGCGTTCTTGATATCGAATTGCAGGTGCCGGAAGCGGAGGAGGGTCCCGCCCTCGGAGCCGCAAGGCTTGCCATGGTGGGATGCGGCGAATATGCAAGCGTGGGCGAGTGCGCAGCAGTTGAGATAAAAAAGACCGTAAAACCCGATAAAGCCATAGCTGCACGTTACGAAAAGAAATATAAAAGATTCAAAGAAATATATCCGAATTTAAAAATGCTGTTTAAACTGCTTGCGGAGGAAAATTGAAATGAGCGAAATATTTGTAAACGTTCCCGTAATCAAATACGAGGGAAAAGACAGCAAAAACCCCTTTGCATTTAAGTTTTACGATGCGGACAGGGTGATACTCGGCAAAAAGATGAAGGAGCATCTGCCCTTTGCCATGGCTTGGTGGCACAATCTCGGCGCGGCGGGCACCGATATGTTCGGCAGGGATACTGCGGATAAGTCCTTTGGTGCGGAAAAGGGAACCATGGAGCACGCCAAGAAAAAAGTGGACGCGGGCTTTGAGTTTATGCAGAAGCTGGGCATCGAATACTTCTGCTTCCACGACGTTGACCTTGTTCCCGAGGCAGATGACATCAAGGAAACAAACCGCCGCCTTGACGAGATCAGTGACTACATCCTTGAAAAAATGCAGGGCACTGATATAAAGTGCCTTTGGGGTACTGCAAATATGTTTTCAAACCCCCGCTTTATGAACGGCGCGGGAAGCACCAATTCCGCAGAGGTATACTGCTTTGCGGCGGCTCAGATCAAGAAGGCGCTTGATCTTACCGTTAAGCTCGGCGGCCGCGGCTACGTGTTCTGGGGCGGCAGAGAGGGATACGAAACTCTCCTTAACACCGATATGAAGTTTGAGCAGGAAAACATTGCTCGTCTTATGAAAATGGCAGTTGAATACGGTCGTTCCATCGGCTTTACAGGCGATTTCTACATAGAGCCAAAGCCAAAGGAACCCATGAAGCATCAGTATGATTTTGACGCGGCTACGGCTATAGGTTTTTTGCGTCAGTACGGTCTTGACAAGGACTTCAAGATGAATATTGAAGCCAACCACGCGACTCTTGCGGGCCACACCTTCCGCCACGAGCTTCGCGTTTCCGCAATCAACGGTATGCTTGGTTCTATCGACGCAAATCAGGGCGATACGCTTCTTGGATGGGATACGGACGAATTTCCCTCCGACGTTTACGAGGCGACCATGTGTATGTACGAGGTGATAAAGGCGGGCGGTCTTACGGGCGGATTTAACTTTGATGCAAAGAACCGCAGATCCAGTAATACCTACGAGGATATGTTCCACGGATTCATCCTCGGTATGGATACTTTTGCTCTCGGACTTATCAAGGCGGCGGCAATTATTGAGGACGGAAGGATCGACGACTTTGTAAGGGAAAGATACGCAAGCTTTGAAAGCGAGATAGGAAAAGAGATACTGCACGGCACAACGCTGCAAAGGCTTGCCGCGTATGCGGAGAAGCTCGGATCCACCTCCGAGCCCGCAAGCGGAAGACAGGAGTATCTGAACGGTATAGTAAACAGCATTCTTTTTACCGAGGTTGACTGCCCAAAAAAATAATAACGGAGAAGGGCGACGAGGGAATTCGTCTTTCTCCGGGGATGAAAAAACAGCTTTCCGCAAAAGCAATGTGCGGAGATAAAGAGCTTTGCGTTGCTTACAGCTCTTCGGATGAAAACGTTGTATGCCTCTCTCGGTAGGGAATGAGCTTAGTGGCGAGTGGTGACTTTTCTTTGCCCTATTAAGCGAAGAGAACGGCAAGCTCCTTGAGCTGCACAGCTTTGAGCTTTATTGCGGCTGATGCGGAATGGGCAATCAGTTTTCCGTGATGCTTGATTATTCAGCCGACAAAAGCAAAAACACAAAAAGGTTTGGAAATTATCGTCCTGTTTTGGCACGCGTAATTATTGACAGCGGCGGCTCGTTATGGTATTCTGTGGTTGAATGGATGCGTCGGTATCAGGCGCAACGTTGCGGGCAGATAATAATTACCCGTCTTGGTTCTTTACCTGATAATTAAAACGTAAAGGGGAAAAACTATGCTTGAGATAATCAAAAACGGAAACGGATACGCGATAGCGGAAAACGGAGTTACTTATGCGGCAATAGTTGCGGCAGAGGGCGCAACCGATAGCTTTGAAAAGCTTGAGGACGGCGCTTGGAGATGGCATCGCCATACGGATGCGCCCACCGACAATATGCGCATGGAGATAGTGCTTCTGGGAGAAGCGACGTTTACTATGGTACCTGCCGTAAGCTATAACGGCAACGGCTGGGGCAAGACTCCCGAGTACGTAGGGGATCGTGCCGATGACGGAACTCCTTGGTCCTGGGCATCTCACCGCGTTACCATACCCTCTTGCACGTACAGTGAAAACTGCGAGATAAGCATCGCTCTTATGGCAGAGCCGAACTCCAACTCCGCCTGCTCTCTTTATAAGGTGGAGGAGGGGGAAAAGCACGTGCTTATTTTCCCCGAGGAGGAAAAGCCAAAGACCCTCCATCGCCATTTCTGGGGCGAACCTTTCCAAGGCACGATGGAGCCCACCTGCGATTTTGAGGGCGTGATCTACGCTTCCGTATCGGACGGAAGCAAGCACCGCTACAAGGGTCTGCTCGATTTTGCCTGGAGATATTACGGCCACGCCATCAAGCCTCCATTCAGCGCAAAGGAGCTTTACAGACTCTCCATTGCCTACGCCCGCTATCTTCTCCAGAAGGAGAAGGACGGCTTTATTGGATTTACCAGCGGTGCCCAGTGGCTGCCAAAGCTTAACGGCTATCAGAAGTCGGAGCACGGCTACGAGCTCGGATGGGTAGGACAGAACGCATCCTTTGCAACTGCCTTTATTAACGATTACATAGAGAACGGCGATAAGGAAAATCTTGAGATAGGTCTGGGCGTTCTTGACGGATGGCTTACCAAAGGCGTTGTGAACAACAGATTCATCAATGCTCACAAGAGATATAATACGGAGCCTAACCCCCTCCTTGATCTGCCCTTTGAAACCATGACCAAGGAGGATCTGGATCCTTGGGAATTTCCCGAGAGCCTGCTTGAGGGGATTATCTGCAGAAGACTTGGCAAACCCCGCCCCGCAACTCCCGCAAAGCCCCTTCCTCCCGGAAGCGACGCCTGCAACCTGGGCACGGGCGCAGAGGGATATTTTGAGGCTTACGATCTGCTTAAGAAGATCGGCATAGACCGCCCCGAATACCTTGAGTGGGCGCTTAAGACCTGCGACTTTGCCCTTGAGAGTCAGGACGAGAACGGTTGCTTTGCAAAGAACTGGGATTACGAGGGCAACGTAAGATCCAAGAAGGGAACTATCGGCTGCTTCCTTATTCTCCCTCTTATCAACGCATCCAAGCGCACGGGCGACGGCAAATATCTGGATGCCGCAAAGCGCGCCTTTGATTTCTACTACGAGGAGCTGGAGCGCGAGGGATATACTACCGCCGGCGCCCTTGATACCTATAGCATAGATAAGGAATCCGCATCTCCGCTGCTCCGCGATTCTCTTGCTCTTTACGAGGCAACGGGGGATAAAAAGTACGTTGAATACTCGGAAAAGATCGCCTGGTACCTTTGCACCTGGATGATGCACTTTACCGTGGATTATCCCGAGGACTGCCTTATTGCAAAGCTGAATTACGATACCTTCGGCGCCACCAGCGTATCCACTCCCCATAACGCTCTTGACCAGTACGCCCTTCGCGACGTGCTTTCCTTCATCAAGCTTTACGAGATAACGGGCAATATCCAGTGGAGAGAGCGTGCCCTTGCCTTCTGGTGCAACGCTTGTCAGGGAATTTCCGACGGAACGCTGTACATTAACGGACGTCTGCGTCCCGCGGGCTCTCAGGACGAAGCTATATTCCACACCCGTTGGGGTAGACATACCGTTCCGCCCTTCACCCCATCCCAATGGCTTGCATCATGGCCCTGTGCGTTCAGACTTGAAAATCTCCGCTGGCTGAAGGATTGGAGCTTCTTTGACGAGGGGCTTCAGCACATCGAGGGGGCTTTGAGATAATAAATGAACAAGGTTGAAATTGCGGTCTCCGGTAAAGGAAATCTCGCAAATTACGTAAACTCTTTGGAGGGCGTTGGCGCGGTAACGGTATCCGATTACCCCATTGCCTTTTCCGAGGAATACGACGGATTGTTGCTTACCGGCGGTGCCGACGTGCATCCGAGGTTTTATAACGAAGAGGTGGATGGCTCCGTTGGTATGGATACGGAGCGCGACGAGACGGAGATGGCGCTGATAAAGGCTTTTCTTGATGCCGGCAAGCCTGTGATGGGTATCTGCAGAGGGCATCAGCTGATCAACGTGTATTTCGGAGGCTCTCTCCATCAGCATATTGCGGAAGCGGATCTGCACAGAGGCGGCGGCAAGGTGCATTTTGTGGATGCCGCGCCCGACAGCGCCGTTGGCTCTCTTTACGGCACCCGTTTTTGCGTGAACAGCACTCACCATCAGGCGGTAAAGCGCCTTGGTGACGGCCTGCGCGCCACTGCCGTATGGGAGGATAAGTACGTGGAAGCAACGGAGCATAAGTCGCTGCCCGTATTAACGATGCAATGGCATCCCGAATGTATGTGCTTTGAAAGAAAAAGGGAGGACACCGTTGACGGTGCTGCCGTTTTTGGGTATTTCGTTGAGCTTTGCAGAAAAAATCGCCCATAGGTGCGCAACTGCGGCTTTATCCCGGATAATCGCGGCACTGTTCATTGCAATGCTGCTTCTTACCCATTGATTAAAAATGGGGTGCGAAAATTCTTTTCGCGCCCCGTTTTTTGTTTTGAGATTGCTATTTGTGTCGCATTATGTTATAATTAACAAAATATACTGATTCAACGGGGAGGATGCTATGGCAGATTACGGCAAGATGCTGGCGATTGCCAAAAAACTTGGGTATAACGGTTTTACCGAATTGCAGGAATGCGCCTTTTCAAGTGAAGATACTTACGATACGGAAAGGAATCTTTTCGTTATCGGAGAGACCTCCTCCGGCAAAACTCTCATACCCCTGTTGCTTTATGCAGCGGCGCTTGTGGAAGCAAAGGAAAACGACGAGCCCCTGCCCCGTATGCTTTTTTTAGTGCCTTATCGCGCTCTTGCGGCGCAAAAGGTGGAGGAGATACGTGAGCTTTTCCCCGATGAGGAGCTTGCCGTTATCCAATCAACGGGAGAATTCCGCCAGGACGACGAGGCGATACAGAACGCAAGCGTGCATATTGCTGTGGTAATATCTGAAAAGATATTCAAGTACGAGGCAAGAAACCCCGGATTTTTATCAAAATACGATTTTCTCGTAATAGACGAGATAGGACTTATCAGCAACGCAGAGCGCGGTATTCGCCTTGACTTCATCCTTGCTTGGGCAATGAATCAAAAGCTGCAGAACGAAAAGCCAAGAATAATTGCTCTCGGCACCCCATTCTTTGATTGGAGCATGTATATCCGCAGCTACGATTTTGCAGAGATCAGAACGGATAAAAGACCCGTTCCCCTTGAGGAGATCTCCATCACTTACGACAGATACAGCCTTAAGAAGATAGAAGGAAACGCGCCGTTTTTGCGGTGTGCCCACGTTATAAACGAAAAGCAGATACGGAGTCTTGCAAAAAAATACGAGGTTCCCGGCAGCCCCTGCGACGTTACGGGCGAGGAGATAATGTGCGGCTTTTTAGAGCCGTGCCGCTCCGATGATTCCCTTACCTGTCCTCATACGGGAAAAAAGTGTAAATTCCCCGTGCTTATCTATTCGGGGCCCAACAGATCCATACACAAGGATATTCTTTACCGCATCTGCAAGGAGCATCTCAGCCGCGACCATCAGATACTTATATTTATCAACGACAGAGCCCGCGTTATGGATATATGCGAGTTTCTGTATAAATCCCTTGAGGATATGCTTCCCGAGGCGCCTCCCGCCGAGGAATGCCGCAAAAAGCTTCTGGCTGAGTGCGGTCTTGAGGGGGACGACGTTTTCGGTATTCTGGAGTACGATCCGGAAAACGATAAGCATTCGATCTTCTACCGTGCATTTTTAAGCGGCGTTGGCTTCCACAGTGCCGCACTGCCGAACGAGTTGCGTACCTACGTGGAGAAAAAGCTGCTCTCAAGCAGGGATATGCGCATCGTTTGCAGCACGGAGACTCTCGCTTTCGGCGTTAACAGCTCCGTGGACGTGGTTATCGTTGCTGATCTCACAAAGCAGGAGGGGGCCGAAGGGCGCATTCTGCAGCTGAACGAATTCCAGAATTATGCGGGACGCGCCGGCCGATTGCGCACGGACGTTGACAAAAGCGAAATAAAGGGATACGTTTATACTCTTCTCAGTGATAATACCGCACCAAAGTGGGCGCAGATGCTTGCGGACGGAGCCACCCCCGAAACGCTTTATAGCTTGTTCCATGCAGACGAGGGGCAGTATATGCCTTTCTTCCTTCTGAATATTCTTCCTGCGGAGGGAGAAAAGGCGGCAACTATATCCCGTATGCTTCAGATACTTCATAATCTTCCCCGTGACGGCAGCATCACCGACGAGGATCTGGAGAGAAGCGTTAAGATGGCACTGAGATTTCTTGAAAATCAGAAGCTTATTGCCAAAATTAAGACCTTTTCATACGGCAGAGGCGCCCTTGCCGGCGGAGGCATTGGCTATTGTCTTACCTCTCTTGGCATCCGTTTGCGCGGATACATCCTCGGTCGTCAGGACTATGAGAAGCTTGTGGACGCTATTGAGAGAAGCAACAAGAGCCTTTTCCTTGATATGGACAGGATTCTGTTCTTATACTGCCTGCTTCAGACCAACCACGTAAAAAAAGGTATAAGCGAGCTTGGAAATAAGTTTAGTGACGGAAATATCAAGGAATACATAAGCAGCTATTCCCGCGAGGTTAACGCCTCCTACGATTGGATAGACGAATGCAAGGATAAGAAGACCCTTTCAACCCTTGCGGCACTGCTTGCCTGGTGCGACGGCGCGTCTCCAAAGCAGCTCAACCGCGATTTCGGCGTGCATTACGCTTTGCTAAACAAGCTTGCGGAGCAGATAGCCTATCTCGTTGAAATAACGAAGGAACTCCTCCCCTCGCGCCTTGAGGATATCTGGAAGAGAAGAAAAGATGATTATCTCAGGATCGGCCAGGGAGATGACCGCTATCTTGAGGAGCTGAACAGGAAGGAAGCGTTCGTTCAGGATATGTTCGTATCCGTTTATTACGGAGTTAATACGGAGATCATACAGGATCTGCAGGAATTTTTGAGGGAATGCGGAACCGATGCGGCGCTTAAAGCGCTGGAGGAGGATTTCTCCCTGCAGCACATTGATCCCATCACCGCCCGTAAGATGAGAAGATTGGTGATCAGGTACAAATTCTTTGAGAACCCGCCCAAGGTTGATATGAATGATATTGAGCAGCGGAACAACTTCAGATATCAGCGCGAAACTTATATAAGCGATATCAAGAACATGGGTTCTCACATATTTGCATATTTCGCAAAAAAATTCCCAAGTGAATTTGCTCAAAAGGCAGAGGTTTGATATGAAAAAAACTTTTGAATGGATAGCAGAAAGCAGAGGCTGGGACGAGGTCAGAAAAAAGGTTCTCGGCAATATGGAGGCCCGTCTTTCAAGACGGCTTGGAGAAGGTGATGAGCTGAGGCTGACTCAGTTCCAGAAAAAAGCCATATACGACGAGTCCTTCTGGCGCGATTGGAGCGACGGTGCAGCCCCCGAGCATCTTATAGTGCAGGGAGCTACCTCTGCGGGTAAGACTCTTCTTGCGGAGCTTAATACCCTCGATACTCTGCAAAACAACAAAAAAACCGTTATTCTCGTACCTTTGAAGGCGATGGTGCACGAGCGTACCCGTCAGTTCAGGGAGGATATGTGCCACGGCTCTGCTGAGTACAATATCAACGTATACGGCTCCAGCAGCGACTATATGGAAAACGATGAAAAGCTTATCAGAGGTGATTACAGCGTTGCCATTATAGTATACGAGAAGTTCTTTGCCATGCTGAATCAGGGGCGCACCAAGATAATGGAAAACTGCGGTCTTCTCGTTGTGGACGAGCTTTCCATGCTCAGTCTGGATCAGCGCGGACCGAAGCTGGAGATGGCTCTTGAAATAGTGCGCAACAAGTATGCGGATACGCGCATAATGTGCCTTGCCACCTGCGATTGCACAACGGAAAACGTAAGCAAATGGCTTGGCACGGAAAAACCCATAATATCCACTGCCCGCCCCGTTGCGCTGGAGGAGCATATCGTCAGACTCAACGGAGAGGGAATTTACAGAATGATTCCCAAGGATCACGAAACGGACAGGGAGGAGATGCCTGAAAAACTGACGGAGACCATCCCGCTTCCCGATTACCGCTCCGATATGAGGACGGACGATAAGCGAAAGAATCTGCTGCTTGCGGTTATTTCCGATATTTACAGAAAGAACGAGGACGCAAGAGTGCTCGTGTTCGTTCCAAAAAGGGCGGAGGCGGCGGCTTTTGCGGAATTCCTGTATGAAAACATTAATAAGTGGTGCAGAAGGGGTGCCGTTAATGCTGATGCGGAGTTTTTGGAATCCCTTGAGCTGTGCGACAGGGGCGAGGGGCAGGATAAGCTGATAGATGAGCTTATTCCAAACGGTATTGCTTACCACCATGCGGGCATATCCACCACACTGCGCGAGCTTATAGAGGAGCAGTTCTCAAGACCCAGATCGTGCATTCGTGTTATCGTGGCAACGGAGACTCTTACCGTTGGCGTTAATATGCCCTTCGACGCAATGATAATGACGACAAATCTGGTGCCCCGCGGAGGCGGCTCCGAGGAGCCCCTTACCCGCCAGGAGTACAGAAACTACATAGGCAGAGCGGGACGACTCGGACAGAGCAATCGGGTCGGCGTTACCTATCTGTTTGCTTTGGGTCCCGAGGCGCAGGAAAAATACTGGTCAAGCTACAATAAGAGAGACGAGGTAATCTCTTCACTTACGAAGGCAGATGAAAGCGTTCTTGCCCCATATTATCTCAGTCTCCTTAACAACAAAATGGGCGGAGATCTTACGGGCACCAATATCACGCTTGACAGGGTGGAGGAGCTTTTTGAGCGAAGCCTTGCAAAGCAGTGCGGAACGCGCAGAAGGATCAATACCACTCTTATTCACGAGAATCTTTACGGGGCCTATATGGCATCCGAAAAGCTTGCCTCGGGTATCGGACGAAGCGCCGTCGTTTCCCGTGCAGAGACCTTTGCCATCGAGCAGTTCGGCGCACATATGGCACCATACGCCTTCTCTATCGATACCTGCCTGAAGATATACGAATGGTTTTACGAGGGATATAAGAACAAGGGCATGCCTCTTGGCATAACAAAGGAGGACGTGGAAAACGACCGCTATCTGCTTGATATACTGTATCACGTCTGCTCTCACGGAGAAATAGCGAGCACCTCAAACCTTAATTATCCCGACAGTAAAAGTGTTTCCAGAGTTCACGGCGCAAAGATCAAGGTGCTTACCCAGCTGAAGAAGATCACGGAAGCAGAGGATGAGGCGGGCAACAAAAAATACTCCCTCTGGGTGGACAGCTTCCCGGAAAAAGAGCGCGCAGACGTTATGGGAAGAGGTATATGGGATCTTCTTAACTGCTCAAACCTTGCGGATGAAAGCTCCAAGCTCCAGGCGGCAATGCGTGCAGTGATACTGTTCTATTGGACGAAGGGTTACACTCTTTCCGATATCAAGAAGGAAACGGGCTTTGCCACCTTTACGGAGATAATAAGCGGAGATATTGAGCGCCTTGCGGAGATGGTAAGCTTCCATCTTGATGCGGTATGCTCCTGCCTCAGCACCGTTGTGGAGCCGGGTACCTTAAGATCCGTATATGAGGACAGCGAGGCTGCAAAGGCGTTTTACGCCTTGCACACCCGTGTGAAATACGGTATGCCCCGTGATCTGGTGGTTTTTGCAAACAAGCATATCCACGGTCTTGACAGACGTCGCCTCCTTGATCTTAAAAAGGAAGCGGACAAGGCAAATATGGAGCCCCTGCAATATCTTTACACCGCGCCCCACGGAAAGATCCCGGAAAGGATACTCACTCCCACACAGCTTTCCCAGCTTAAGCAGTCCATGGAAAGGCGCGGATCTGTGCGCAATATAGAGACCATGGTGGATATTATTACACGAGACGTTGGCCCCGACGTTAAGGAGGAGGAGCTGGAGGCTCTTATCAATATCGCCGCCCACACCAAGGACGGAGAGGAGACGGAGTTTGCCATTTCTGCCACGGCTATCTACAAGAGTCTGCGTACGCTCATAGAGAACGATGCCCTTGGCGGCGTGTACGTGGATTGCGATTTCAGACCCGAGCTTATTAAGTGGAGATACGGAAGTGACGTCGTTCGCATAGGAATCGTAGATTCCGTGGAGTACAGCGCGGATGTGGACGAGTTTTTGAGGGGAGAGAGCAAGAAGGAAAAGCTGCTTTCAAAGATACTCGTGGTGCCCTATAAGTTTACCTCCGACCAGATCAAAAAGGTTAAAAGAACCTACGGCGCACACGCTGTATTTGATAACGTTTATTTTGCTCTTGCCCTTGCAAACACCTTGCGTCTTGGTCTTGACGAAGGTTACGCCATAACGGAGTATATGGGAGACGTAAGAGGTATTTACACCAAATACGATTACACCGTGTTCCCCATAACCAGATATGTAAAGCGCGAGACAGATGCCGATGTAAAAGGGAAGTATTATCTGATACAGGGAATATTCCCTGATTCAAGCTACAGCGACGGCATCCGCGCAAGAGATATGGAGGCAGTGCTTTCCGAATCAAAGGGACTTGAAAATTACGAGCTGCTTCCCTGGGGAAGAGATCTGCTTTCCGACGATTACGACTTTGCATCCCGTCCTACGGTGATAATGCTCAAAAAATCGGACGTTACGGGAAGCGAAAGCCTGACTCAGTTTATCTACAGAATGCGCAATCAGCAGTTCCGCAACTGCAAGCTGCTGCTTCTCACCGAGCAGGACGAGCGGGATTGGAACAGCGGCACCTCCGATGCTGACGCGGATAACAACAGCTGGAGCGAGCAGTTCAATAAGATAAGCAAATCCGTTGTAAGCGGCAACGTGGAGGCTGTGCGCGTTATTCGCGATTTCATAAGCGGATGGGCGCAGACGGGTTATCTGATCGGAATATCCTACGCACCTTTTGATTCCAGCCAATCCGCAACCGAAGACGGAACGAAGAACGACGTGGATCTCATCAGAATGCTTGCGGAGGAGCTGAAGGATATCTACGGCGAGGACCGTATACTGTTTGACGGGTTCTATCCCGCCCGTATGCTGTTCTCCGCAAATAAGGGCGCCGAAAAATCTCTTGAGGCTTACGGCACCTGCAGATACTATATCGTGCTTTGGAACGTATGGACGAAGATGAACGGCAACTGCCAAAACGAGCTCAAGGTCATACTTGAAAGATGTAAGGATGACAGTAATTCCTGTGTGTTCTTGCAGACGGGGCAGCCCACCGACCCTTTGCTTCCGGACGATAAGTATTTCTATCAGAAGCTTTCCGAGGGTAATATAGAAGGACTTGTGGAGCACGTGCGCCACACCGTAAGTAAATTGCTTGAAAAATGATGAAGTTGTTTGACGGAATAAAGCTTAAGAATTGTGTCCTTATAATAGCAAGCACCGTGTTTCTTGCTTTCGGCCTTTATAACGTACACGCGCTTTCGGGGGTTACTGAGGGCGGTGCGCTGGGACTCAATCTTTTGCTTCAGCATTGGTTTGATATCTCGCCTGCCATAACGAATTTTCTTTTCAACTCCCTGTGCTATCTTTTGGGATGGCGCGTGCTTGGCAGGGAATTTATGATCTATTCCGCTGTGGCGGCGGGAAGCTTTTCCGCCGCTTACGCGGTAATTGAGCGGTTTCCGCAGCTCTGGCCCGAGCTGCGCGAAATGCCCCTTGCGGCGGCAATTATCGGCGCCGTGTTCGTCGGCATCGGTACGGGTGTTGCGATCAGGTGCGGCGGCGCTCCTTGCGGAGACGATGCTCTTGCAATGAGCCTTTCAAGCATTTTTAATATCAAAGTAGAGTGGGCGTATTTCATATCCGATATAACGATACTCCTGCTTTCCCTGACCTATATTCCCCTCGGAAGGATCGTATACTCTCTTATAACGGTTATACTGTCAGGGCAAATAATAGGATTCATTCAAAAAGTAAAGAAACGGTAAAGGACAAGTCCTTTACCGTTTCTTTATGCTTTTTTGCGCTTTGGGGAATAACCCATTACTCTTTTGAAGCACTTGCCGAAGTGATACTCGTCGTAAAAACCGTAGGTAAGGGCAACTTCCTTTAAGGTTACGGTGGGATCGTTTCTTAAAAGCTCCTCCGCAATGCGGCACTTTTGTTCCGTTTGCCACGCGTGAATGCTTGTGCCTGTTGCTTCCTTGAATTTTGACGTGACTGTTCTGACGGAAACCCCGTATCTGTTTGCAAATTCCTCGTTTGATATGAATCTGTGGGGCGTCTTATTTATCTGCGCCTTGATATCGTCAGCAATGGAATGCTTTCTTGCGCCGATACCGCTAAGCTCGCACAGAAGCAGGTCGAGATACGCGGCAGCCTTTTCCTTTTCGTATACGTTATCCGACCAGAAGGAGGAAATAACTCTGTTGAAATATTTTTCCACCAGAGGGTCGTGAGCGCAATGGACGACCATGGGGAAGGCGTAGAAGCCATCCCTTGTGCCGCACTCCTCGGAAACGGAATCTCTTTGGTCAGTCAGAAAGTGGATGAATCTGGTTTTTACTATCCCTTTGCACGGCGCGGTGCCGTAGTGGTGATGTTCTCCCTGCAAAAGCAAAACGTCGCCTTTGGCAAGCTCGTAATTGACGCCGTCTTGGGCGATGCTCCATTCGCCCTCTTTTATATACACGAGATCATGTACCTTCATTATACGGTCTGCGTGACAGCTTTCTATATGCTGATTGTAGTTGCAGGTCTCGATTATTCTCTTTTTCTCCCTGTCCAAATAGTTAAATAGCACGAAAAACTCCCTTTCGTACAAAACTTTGCCGCTTTGTACATTTAATTTGGCTTGGGATTATAATATCATAAAAGCAGAAGAAAAGCAATCGGTCAGCTAAAAAAACGGTTACAATACCTGCTTTTGACGCAGATCCGTTTTGCTTTTGATTTCCGAAATTTACAATATGTTCTTTAGGAAGGTGTCAAGATGCTGAAGAGCTTCAGATTTACAGACGGATTTCTTGCAAGGCAGGCGCGGCTTGTTTGCGATACGGTTGTTCCGTATCAGGAAAAGGTCATAAACGATGAGGTCGGGGACTGTGCTCCGAGCCATGCGGTAGCAAACTTCAAAAATGCCGCTTATCTCAATAAAAACGGAGTAATGGCGGAAAACGGAGAATTCTACGGGCAGGTATTTCAGGATAGCGACGTTGCGAAGTGGATCGAGGCGGCGGCATATTCGCTGCAGATAAAGCCCGACGTGTGCTTGGAAAAGCGCCTTGACGAGCTTTGCGACGTTATTGCGGACGCGCAGGAGGAGGATGGGTATCTTCAAACCTATTTTACCTTGAAGCGCCCGACGGAAAAGTTCAAAAATCTGCTTGAAGCGCATGAGCTGTATTGCTCCGGGCATATGATGGAGGCGGCGGTTGCCCTTTATGATGTAACGGGCAATGACAAGCTGCTTCGTATAATGCAAAAAAATGCGGATATGTTATATCAGCGTTTTGTAACAGAAGGTGCAGAAGGCTACCCCGGTCACCCCGAGATCGAGCTTGCGCTGATGCGCTTGTGGCGCGCTACGGGCGATGAAAGATACAAGGAGCTTGCCGAGCATTTTATAAACGTGCGCGGTGTTGATGCCGAGTTTTATGACAGAGAATCGGAAAAGCGCAATTGGAAGATATGGAGCGGAAAAACGGGAGATCTGAAGTACAGACAGGCGCACCTCCCCGTAAGAGAACAGCAGGATGCTGTCGGACACGCCGTCAGAGCCGTATATCTCTATACCGCGATGGCTGACATTGCCGCTGTTACAAAGGAAGAAAAGCTTACCGAAGCCTGCTTCAGACTTTTTGACAGCATAGTAAAAAGGCAGATGCACATTACGGGCGGTATCGGTTCCTCGCGTATAGGGGAAGCGTTCAGCGTTGATTACGATCTGCCGAACGATACCGCATATTGCGAGACGTGTGCTTCCATTGCTCTTGTTTTCTTTGCTTCAAAAATGCTCAAGTTAAAGCGCAGCGGAAGCTTTGCTGACGTTATGGAGCGTGCGATCTTTAACACGGTTCCCGCAGGAATGGAGCTTGACGGAAAGAAGTTTTTCTACGTAAATCCCCTTGAGGCGATACCCGGGGTTTCAAACGTGGCACCGGTATATATTCACGCGCGCCCCGTAAGACCGGGATGGTTTGGCTGTGCCTGCTGTCCGCCTAATGCTGCAAGGCTCTTTGCATCGTCTGCGAATTATATATGGGATACCGAGGATGGAGTACTGTATTCCAATATTTTTGCCGCAGGGGAGCTTGCACTTGATAACGTATGCATATCCGTGAAAACGGATTATCCCTTTGGCGATACCGTGACGTACACGGTCAAAGAGGGAAGTGCGAGACTTGGTATACATATTCCCGAGTTTACGCTGCAGAACTTCAGCATTTCGGCAAAGGGCGAGCTTGCGGACGGGTATTATTACGTTGATGCAAGAGCAGGTGACGTTATTACCCTGAAGCTTGATATGTCCCCGCGCATAAACCGCACAAGCATAAAGGTCGCATCAAACAGCGGGAAGGCGGCGATCACCGTCGGTCCCTTGGTGCTCTGTGCTGAGGGCGCGGATAATGACGGAGAGGTCTTTGGATTTACTCTTGACGGAGAGGCGGAGCTGCTGCTTGAAAAAAAGACTCCCGCGGAGATCGGCGGCTTCGGAAATGCGGCAAACGATCTCGGCAAAGTATATACCGTGCTTGCCGATGGGTATGAGCTGGTTTCCTGTGATCCCGAGGCGCTTTATTTCAACGAATATCGTGAGGAGAAACGCCGTATAAGGCTTATACCGTACTTTATGTGGGCTAACAGAGGATTGAATCAAATGCGTGTTTGGATACCTGTTAAATAACGGAGAAAATAAAATGAATAACAAAAAACTTAACGTTGCTCTCGTAGGTCTTGGCTTCGGAGGTGCCTTTGCGGGTATTTACAAGGAGCATCCGGACGTTGGAGAGCTTACCTTGTTTGATACCGATCGCCAAAAGGCTGAAAAAGTATCGGAGCATATCGGCGGTGCTGAAATTGCAGAGAGCTTTGAAGCGATACTTGCGGACAAAAGCATTGACGCGGTGCATCTGGTAACTCCAATTCCCCTGCACGCGGATCAGACCGTAAGAGTGCTGGATGCCGGCAAGCATTGCGCCTGCACCGTGCCCATGGCAACCTCCCTTGATGACATCAGACGTATCGTGGAAGCCAAAAGAAGATCCGGCAAGAACTACATGATGATGGAAACCACCCTTTATACGTATCAGTTTTTCTACGCTTCCGAGATGAAGCGCGAGGGCAAATTCGGCAAGATACAGTTCTTCCGCGGTTCACATTATCAGGATATGGCAAACTGGCCCTCCTATTGGATGGGGCTTCCTCCCATGTGGTACGGAACTCACGCCATAGCTCCTATGGTGGCGCTTTCCGACTCCCGCATCTGCCGCGTGAACTGCTTTGGCTCGGGAACCATGGAGGAGTGGCTTCACGAGCAGTACGGAAATCCGTACCCCGTGGAAAGTGCGCTTTTTGAGTTTGAAAGCGGTATGAAGGGCGAGGCAACGCGCTCTCTCTTTGAGTGCGCACGCGTTTATCAGGAGGGAATGTTTATTTACGGCTCCAACGCCTGCTTTGAGTGGGGCTTCGGTGACGGAAGCGATCCTTACGTTACCCTCTATCAGCAGGCGGTGGAAGGAAAGCGCGGCGGCAGAAGCGTCGTGAACGTTACTCCCATGCCCAATTTCCACGATCGCCTTCCGGGGGAGATACAGCACTTTACCGTTGGCGGAAAGTTCGATCCTCTCAACCCCCAGGAATCTCTCAAAAAGGGCGCGGGCGGCGGTCACCACGGCTCCCACCCCCACCTCGTGCACGAATTCGTTCGCAGCTGCGTGGAGGAAAGAAAACCGTGGATAGACGAGATGCTCGGCGCCAACATTACCGCCGCAGGTATCTGCGCTCATGAATCAGCAATGAAGAACGGCGACCCCGTTATCGTACCCGAATTTTAATTATCCGATGGGTGAGCAAGGATTTTTTCCTTGCCCGCCCATTTTTTATAAAAATGCCTTTGAATTCCTTGATTTATCTTGACAGTCGATACTATGCGTGATATAGTATTGTGTGAAGGGATGTATAGGAGGTGTGATATGGATATACAGCTCAAGCGGGGAATGCTTGACGTTTGCGTGCTTGCAGCCATAAAGAACGAGGATTCCTACGGATATAAGATAATTAAGGACGTAAAGCCGTATATAGATATCTCCGAGTCCACGCTCTATCCCATACTCCGCAGGCTTGAAGCCTCCGAGCTGCTTACGGTGCGCACGGCAGAGCATAACGGCAGATTGCGTAAATATTACCGAATAACGGATGCGGGAAGGGAAAGGATAGAAGCTTTTAAGTCTGAATGGGCAGAGCTCCTTTCCATATACAGATATATAGCCGAAGAGTGCAAGGAGGACGGAAATGACGAGGCTTGAATTTATATACGCTTTGCGCGAGGAGCTTAAGGGAATGCCCCTTGAGGACGTGGAGCGCCACGTTGATTATTACAGCGAGATGATAGACGACCGTATGGAGGAGGGAATGACCGAGGAAGAGGCGGTTGCGGACGTGGGAGATCCACGGAATATCGCGGCACAGATCCTCTCGGATACTCCCATAAAGAAGATAGTGAAGGACAAAATAAGCAAGAAGCGCGAGCTGAGCGCCGCGGAGATGTTGCTTATTATATTCACTTCACCCATATGGGTACCATTACTTATATCTCTGTTCTCAACCCTTATCTCCATTATCGTGTCGATCTTTTCCGTGATCATCGTGCTTTACGCCGTTGCCGTTGGTCTTATGGGGGCGGGGGTCGGCCTTGCCATCGGTGCCGTGGTACAGTATTGCACTGCAAAAATTGCTTTAGGCACGCTTATGCTTGGCGGTGCGTTTATATGCGCCTCCATCGGCATATTATTGTTTATGGCGTGCAACGCCCTTTCAAAGCTTGTGGTGCTCGGCATAAAGAAATTGGTTTTGGCAATTAAACGACTGATAATAGGAAGGAGACCCGCGTGATGAAAAGATCCACTAAAATTTTTATCGCTGTTGCGCTTATTATGCTTGCGGCGGGAATAATTCTTTTTGCGGGAGGAGCAATTTCTGTGGGATTCAATTTTAAAGAGCTGACGGGTACGCTTGCGGAGCAAACGTACGTAATTGATGAAAGCTTTGATAATATTCAGATGAACGGCGACGTTTGCGGTTTTCGTATCGCACGATCGGAGGACGGCACCTGCCGAGTGGTGATAAAGCAGCTTGACAGACTTGATTATTCCTCCGAGGTGATAAACGGAACCCTTACGGTAAGGGAAACGGATAACCGCAAATGGTACGAGCGGATAGGAATATTTACGGGCATATCGGAGGCGGTGGTCTACCTGCCCGAAGATGAATACGCGGGCGTTACCGCGGAAAGCGACGTTGGATACGTAACCGTTGAGGGAGGCTTTACCTTTGACCGCGTAATGCTCAAATCCGATACGGGAAAGATATCCGTAAACGGCGTTAAGGTCGGCGCTCTTGACGCAGAGGCGTCTACGGGTGCCGTGGTTATAGAAAAGGTGCACGCCTCGGGCGGAATTACCACCGACGTGAGCACGGGCAGAACCGTTATCAGCTCCGTTGAATGCGCCTCGCTTGACGTTGAAAGCGATACGGGCAGAGTGCGTCTTGCCAACGTTTTAGTTGAAGGAGATATGCGTGTGGAGAACGATACGGGCAACGTTATCCTTGAGGATTGCGACGCCGCCGCCATGCGTATTACAACCGATACGGGCGACGTGAGGGGTACCGTCCTTTCCGATAAGATCTTCTATGCAAGAAGCGATACGGGCAAGGTAAGAGTGCCCAAAGCCACCACCGGCGGTCTTTGCGAGATAGAGACCGATACGGGAGATATAGAAATAGAAATAAAGAAATAAAGATAATAGCAATATTGCCCCGCCGCGTTATCTTGAGCCGAACGCACGCAAACGTCATTCTTGAGCGAAGCGAAGAATCTGTTTGTGGGCGCGAAGTAAAGGATCTGCGGCGGGGATTTTATTATTGACAAAATGAAAATGCCGTGTTATAATATATTTAACAATTAGGTTAAATGTTAAATGAGGAGGAACGATGGGACTGCAGAACACTATGCGCGCCCTTGCCGATCCTATTCGGCGCGAGATACTGAATATGCTGAAATCGGGCAGGCGGTCCGCAGGGGAGATAACCGATCACTTCTCCGTGACGGGTGCGTCCATATCGCGGCATCTGTCCGTTCTGAAGGAAGCGGATCTTATACGGGATAAGAGAGAGGGAAAATTTATTTTTTACGAGCTTAACGCCTCCGTTCTGGAGGAGATAATGCTTTGGATATCCGATCTGAAGGGAGAAAACGATGATAAAGAATAATCTAAAAAAGCTGATAATTACGTCGGTCGTGATATTGTTGCCGATAATAGCAGGGCTGATACTTTGGAACAAGCTTCCCGATAGCATACCGATACATTGGAGCTTTGCGGGAGAGGCGGATAATTATGCAGGCAAGGGCTTCGTTGTGTTTGCTATTCCGCTTTTGATGCTTTTTTGCCATATCGTTTGCATAGTTGCAACTGCGCTTGACCCAAAAAACAAAAACCAGAGCAAAAAGCCGATGGATCTTATTATGTGGTCAATGCCCGCCGTTTCGCTGCTTTTGGCTTTCGTCGTATACGCACAGGCTCTTGGCTATAGCGCGAGGGTAGAGTCGATCGCTTTTGTTTTCGTTGGTGTGCTGATCATCGTGATCGGAAACTATCTGCCCAAGTGCAAGCAGAACTACACCCTCGGCATCAAGGTGGTGTGGGCTCTTGAAAACGAGGAAAACTGGAACGCGACCCACCGCTTCGGCGGCAGACTCTGGATGGTCGGCGGCGTGCTGCTTATCGCTTGCGCTTTTTTGCCCGCGCCGTGGAATGCCGTTTTATTCGTGCCTTTGCTCATAGCAATGACCCTTGCCCCCATGGTATATTCCTACGTTTATTATAAAAAGCATCCGTCTGACAGTAAGGAGGAAAAATAATGAATCAGATAATGGAATTTTTGCCTTTTCTTATACCTCTCGTTATAGTGCAGTTCGGCCTTCTCGGCTATACTCTCCACCACATTCTCACCCATAAAAGCTACAAGCGCGGAACCCGCGCCCTTTGGCTTATCGTGACTATCGTGCTTATGAACTACGTTGGTCCCATTCTTTATCTGCTTCTGGGAAAAGAGGACGCGTGATGCTGGAGATAAAGGGGCTTTACAAGCGCTTCGGTGATAAAGAGGTGCTTTGCGGTCTTGATCTTAGCGTGCCGAAAAACAGCGTATTCGGCTTTATCGGCAAGAACGGCGCGGGCAAGACCACCACAATGAAGGCGGTCCTCGGTCTGATAAAAACCGACGGCGGAGAGATATTCGTGGACGGGGAAGCGGTAAGCTACGGCGAAACGCCCACCAACAGAAAAATAGGATACCTTCCCGACGTGCCCGAGTTTTATCCCTTTATGACCGCCCGTGAGTATCTTGCGCTTTGCGGGGATATTACGGGAACGGATAAAAAAGAAGCCGCAAGCCGCGGGGAGGAGCTTCTGGAGCTTGTGGGGCTCTCTTCGGAAAAGCACCGCATCGGCGGTTATTCCCGCGGAATGAAGCAACGCCTCGGTATTGCCCAGGCGCTCTTCTCCCGCCCAAAGCTTCTTATCTGCGACGAGCCCACCTCTGCCCTGGATCCCGTGGGAAGAAAGGAGATCCTTGATATCCTCCGTGCCGCATCCTCGCAGACAACAGTGCTTTTCTCCACTCATATCCTTTCGGACGTTGAGCGCATTTGCACGGACGTTGCGTTTCTTGACGGGGGAAGGGTAAACCTTAAGGGAAAGCTTTCCGAGATCAAGGAAAGATACAGCACCGACGAATACGTTCTTGAGCCTGCAAGCGCGGACGGCGCGGAAGAATTGCTTCGGTGCTTCGGCTTTTTAAAGCCCGAGGAGGATAACGCTATCTCATTTAAGGACGATGGCGGCACCCTCTTTGAAATACTCGGCTATGTGTCACGCCGAGAAATACCGATCCTGCGCGTTGAGCGGAAGGAGCCTTCCCTTGAAGCGCTGTTTATGGAGGCGGTGGGAAAATGAGAGCTTTTTTCGCATTCGTTAAAAAAGAATGCCTTGAACAGTACCGCACGGGCAAGCTGCTGATGCTTTTTGCCGTGTTCGTGCTGTTCGGCATAATGAACCCCGCTATTGCAAAGCTTACCCCGTGGCTTATGGAAAGCCTCTCCGAATCCCTTGCGCAGGCGGGGATGACGGTAACGGAATACACGGTCACTGCCGTTGACTCCTGGGCGCAGTTTTATAAGAATATTCCGATGGCTCTTATTGTTTTCGTGCTTGCGGAATGCGGCATCTTCACAAAGGAATATAACGCGAACACTCTGGTGCTGTGTCTTACCAAGGGGCTTTCCCGCCGCAAGGTAATGCTTGCGAAAACTTCGGTGCTTTTTCTTCTGTGGTCTGCGCTTTATTTCGTTTGCTTTGGCATTACCTACGCCTACAGCGCCTATTATTGGGATAATTCCGCAGTTGGCTTCCTCGGCTTCGGAGTTTTTCTGTGGTGGCTTCTCGGAGTGCTTGCGGTAATGCTTATCCCGCTGTTTTCCGCTCTTTTTAACGCAAACACGGGCGTTGCCGCGGGAGTTGGTGCCGTTTTCGGCGGCGCTTATCTTCTTGGCTTAATTCCCGCGCTGAAGGAATATTCCCCCGCTTTTCTTATGAAGACCGCGCCGCTTACGTATAAAACGGCGGAGAGCGGCGATTACCTTGGCGCCGTTACGGTTACAGCCCTTTTGTGCGTGGTGGCTTTTGCGTGCGCTTTCCCCGTCTTTGATAAAAAACAGCTTTGAGGATTTGTATGGAGATATTATATTCCGATAAAAATATTGCCGTTTGCGTAAAGCCCGTGGGCGTGGATTCCGAGACGGGTATGCAAAAGGCGCTTTCCGCAGAGCTCGGCGGAGAATTCTTTGCCGTGCACCGTCTTGATCTTAACGTGGGCGGCGTTATGGTATACGCCCGCACCAAAAAAACGGCGGCAGAGCTTTCCCGAATTATTCAGGAGGGAAGGATGATAAAGGAATACCTTGCAGAGGTCAAGGGCACGCCCCCCGAATACGGCGATTGGGAGGATCTTCTCTGGAAGGATTCCCGAAAAAACAAGGTGTTCGTCGTTAAAAGAGAGCGGGGCGGCGTGAAAAAAGCAAGGCTTGAATTTACCCGTCTGCGGGAGGGTGATCCTTCGCTTATGCTTATTCGCCTTCATACGGGCAGAAGCCATCAGATACGGGTGCAGTTCGCAAGCCGCGGCTTTCCGCTTCTTGGGGATCACAAGTACGGCGCAAGGGACGAGAGAACGGCGCCAAGCCTTTATTCCTGCCGCATAAGCTTTCCCTATGGTGGAAGAGAGCTTTCGTTTTCGTCTATTCCCCAATTTGCCGAGGGTGCAACCTTGCCCGAAATAAATTGACAAAATTCGCACCTCAGGTTGATTTTCCCTTTGCTCTGTGATAAAATAACTCCTGTATTCAAACGGAACGGAGATGTTATTTTTGAGCGCAAAGACCATATCAAAGGACCTTACAACAGGCAGTGTGTGGAAGCAGCTTTTGCTCCTCGCCCTGCCTTTTATGGCGTCTAACGCCCTGCAGGTGCTTTACAGCACCATAGATATGATGGTGGTGGGTGAGTACGTGGGTACCCCCGGGCTTTCCGCCGTATCCCAAAGCAGTCAGATACTGAATTTTGCCACGATGGTCAGCCTTGGCTTTTCCAACGGCGGTCAGGTGCTTATCGCGCAGGCTCTCGGAGCCGGAAAGCGCAAGGAGATGAGCGAGATCATCGGTACGCTTTTTACCCTTATAATGATCTTTGCCGTAATAATGACGGGCGTTTTCCTCGGCTTTCACAAGGGAATTATGGAGCTGATGAATATGCCCGAGGAATCATACGCCATGGCGGTGCATTATCTCATAATATGCGGTGCGGGACTTATCTTTACAGCGGGATACAATATGGTCAGTGCCGTGCTCCGCGGTATGGGGGATTCCAAGCGCCCGTTTATGTTCATTGGTATCGCGTCCTTTATAAATCTCGTGCTTGACCTGCTCTTTACGGGATATTTGGGTATGGGCGTTGCGGGTGCCGCACTTGCCACCATAATCGGACAGGCGGCGTCCTTTGTGTTCTCTATATTCTATTTAATGAAGCACAAGGAGGAGTTTGGCTTCGATTTCAAGCTCCAAAGCTTCAAGCCAAACGGAAAGTACGTAAAGATGATACTGGGCCTTGGAGCACCCATGGCGGTTCAGTCGGGATTCATCAACATTTCCATGCTGTTCGTTAACGCCATGGTAAACGATATTAACGTAGTTGCCTCCGCCACCTTCGGCGTGGGTATGCGTATCGACGATATAGTAAACAAGATCTCCCAGGGTATACAGCACGCGGCAATGCCCATTATCAGTCAGAACATAGCCGCAAGAAAAGAAAAACGCGCAGTGAGCACCGTCTGGTACGCCTGGGCGTTCTCGGGAGTGTTTACCGTCGTTTCCATGCTTCTTTACGTCCTGTTCGGAAAAGAGCTGTTTATGATGTTCTCGGACGACGTGCTGGTGCACGAAATGTCCTCAACCTTTATAAAGGCTATTCTTTGGATGTTCCCCGCACTTGCGGTAATGCGCGGCAGCAGTGCTTTCATTCAGGCGATCGGCAACGCCAAGCTCAGTATGGTGCTTGCGCTGCTTGACGGAGTGGTGCTTCGCATAGGTCTCAGCTGGCTTATCGGCATCGTGCTGGATCAGGGATTTTACGGCTTCGTTTTCGGCTACGGCACAGCCGCTTACGGATGTGCGATCCCCGGAATGGTTTATTTCCTTTCGGGTATATGGAAAAAGCGCCGCGTGCTTGCGGAGGATATATAATAACAGCCCCTTGGCTTCAGGCCAAGGGGCTGTTATTATTCTATCAGCTTTCCGTCTGTGGTGACGGTGACAACTCTCCAAGGGATAAACTTGCCGCTTGCCTGAAGCGCGCGCTTAACGGCGTTTTCGATGCCGCCGCAGCAGGGCACCTCCATGCGTACCACCGTAACGCTCTTTATATTGTTGTTTGCGATGATTGCGGTAAGCTTTTCCGCGTAATCTCCCTCGTCAAGCTTCGGGCAACCTATAAGGGTGATGCGGTTGCGGATAAACTCGTTATGGAAATTCCCGTATGCGTAAGCGGTGCAATCTGCGGCAATAAGCAGATTTGCGTTTTCAAAGTACGGTGCGTTTACGGGCACGAGCTTTATCTGTACGGGCCATTGCATAAGCTTGCTTGATACGGGGGCGTCAGATTTGCAGGCTGTCTCCTCCTCGCGGCGGTTCATGGTCTTTATATTGGTGCCGGGGCATCCGCAGGGAAGCTTGCCGTGAAGCATCTTTTTGCGCGCCTTTGCCGCCTCCACTGCCTTTTCGTCGTAGGCGGGGGCTTCTCTCATCTCAAAGCTGATGGCGCCCGTGGGGCAAGCGGGCAGACAGTCGCCAAGACCGTCGCAGTAATCCTCGCGGGCAAGCTTTGCCTTGCCGTTCTCCATAACTATCGCGCCCTCGTGGCACGCCGCGGCACAGGCGCCGCAGCCGTTGCACTTTTCTTCATCTATCTTGATTATTTTTCTTAACATTTTTTCGCCTCCTATGCTTGATGGCATTATTCTATCACGGTGCGACCTTGATGTATGTTGAATTTTCAACGGAATAGTTTTTCTTTGCCGCCGTAATTTATTGGCAATTTATTGCATATCGGGGAAAAATATGATAAAATAAAAAAATGAGTAACCTATAGTGAGGATTTTATGATAATTAACGAACTTAAGATCGTTGCGGATTCTTCCGCTGACACCTTTGCTTTTGACGGAGTAAGCTTTGCAAGCGCGCCCCTTAAGATAAGGACCGACAGTAAAGAATATACTGACGACGGAGCGCTTGACGTGGAGGCTATGGTAAACGACCTTGCCGCGTATAAAGGCAAGTCCTCCTCTTCCTGCCCCTCGCCCGCCGATTGGCTTACGTGCTTCGGGGATGCAAAATACGTTTTCTGCATTACTATAACCGCAACTCTTTCGGGCAGCTATAATTCCGCCTGCGTTGCAAAAAAACAGTACGAGGAGGAGCACCCCGAAAGAAAGGTGTTCGTATTCAACTCACTTTCCGCAGGAGGTGAGCTGCGCCTGGTTATGGAAAAGGTGCGTGAGCTTGCCTCAAGCGATATGGATTTTGAATCTATCTGCGCTGAGGCGGAAAAGTACGCGCAGACCACGGCGCTGATCTTTATGCTTGAATCCATGAAGAATCTTGCCAACAACGGCAGGGTAAGTCAGATTGCCGCAAAGGCGGCAGGCATTCTCGGCATCCGCGTGGTGGGTAAGGCAAGCGACAAGGGCGATCTTCAGCCACTTGAAAAGTGCCGCGGCGAAAACAAGGCCGTAAGCTCTATCTTTTCCAACATGTTGGAAATAGGCTACAAGGGCGGCAAGGCTCGCCTTGGGCATTGCTGTAACCCTTTGGCGGCACAAAAGCTTTGCGCTATCATTAAAGAAAAATTTGCAAACGCGGATATTGAAGTATATCACAGCGGCGGCCTTTGCTCCTTTTACGAGGAAAAGGGCGGTCTTATGATAGGCTTTGAGCATTAAGCTTTTTGGAGAAAGTTATGAAGATAACGGAATTGCTTAAAAAGGACACTCTCACCCTCTCCTTTGAGGTGTTTCCTCCAAAGACCGAAACGGGCTTTGAGACCGTGAAGGAAGCAACGGAGAAGATAGCGGAGCTGAAGCCTGCTTTTATGAGCGTTACTTACGGTGCGGGCGGAGGAACGAGCAAGTATACCCTTGATATCGCAAAAAATATCAAGGAGAGATACGGCGTGCCCACTCTTGCCCATCTCACCTGCGTTTCATCCACGAAAGAAACGGTGCACAGGCGAATTGCCGATATGAAGGCGGCTCATATAGAAAACGTAATGGCGTTGCGGGGAGATATTCCCGATTCAATGACAGAAACTGACAGAAGCGGCTGGGATTATAGATACGCCATCGACCTCGTGCGTGAGCTGAAAAACGAGGGAAGCTTTTGCATCGGCGGCGCTTGCTATCCCGAGATCCACCCCGAAAGCAGAAACCAGAAGGAGGACGTGCTCCGCCTTAAGGAAAAGGTGGATGCGGGCTGTGATTTTCTGACAACCCAGATGTTTTTTGATAACAATCTGCTTTATAACTTTCTTTATAAGATAAGAGAGCAGGGGATAACCGTTCCCGTTATTCCCGGCGTTATGCCCATAACCAACGCAAATCAGATAGAAAGGGCAATAAAGCTCTCGGGCTCCTTTATGCCGCGCAGGTTCGTGAGCCTCGTTGATAAATTCGGCGGCGATCCTGCGGCAATGAAGCAGGCGGGTATCGTTTACGCCACGGATCAGATCATCGACCTTTTTGCAAACGGTATAAAAAACGTGCACGTTTATTCAATGAACAAGCCTGACGTAGCGGAAAAGATACTTTCAAACCTTTCCGATATTCTGGGCAAGTAAGCTCTACGGAGATAATATGGATTTCAGAAGCTTTTTAAAAGAACAGCGGGTGATTCTTGACGGCGGTATGGGCACCTTGCTTCAGGCAAAGGGGCTGAAGGCGGGAGAGAAACCCGAAAAATGGAATATTACCCATCCCGAGGAGATAGTTGCTATACATAGGGCGTACTACGATGCGGGAAGCAATGTGGTCAGCACCAATACCTTCGGCGCCAATCTGCTGAAGTTTTCTGCGGACGAGCTGGATGAAATAGTGTGCCGCGCCTTTGAAAATGCGAAAAAAGCCAGGGATGGCAGCATCGGCGCACAGGAAAAGTTCGTTGCTCTCGATATCGGGCCCTCGGGCAGATTGCTTGCCCCTTACGGGGATTACGATTTTGAGGACGCGGTGGCGCTTTTTGCCCATACGGTGCGTCTTGGCGTTAAGTACGGCGCGGAACTCATCATCATCGAAACGATGAACGATAGCTACGAAACCAAGGCGGCATTACTTGCCGCCAAGGAAAACAGCACCTTGCCCGTTATCGTTACCAATGCTTACGGAGAAAACGGAAAGCTTATGACGGGCGCGGATCCCGATACCATGGTGGCGCTTCTTGAGGGAATGGGCGCAGATGCCATTGGCGCAAACTGCTCGCTCGGTCCCCGTCAGCTCCTTCCCGTTATATCCCGAATCTGCGAGCGTGCGTCGTTGCCCGTGGCTGTAAAGCCCAATGCGGGTCTGCCCGAAGAAATAGACGGAAAAACGGTCTTTAACGTCGGGGCGGAGGAATTTGCCCTTGCGGTAAAGGAAATGGCAGAGCTTGGGGTGCGTCTTTGCGGCGGTTGCTGCGGCACCACTCCCGAGTATATAGAAAAAACGGCGAAGCTCGTTAAAAATATTCCCGTAAAGCCCGTAGAAAACAAAGGTCTTACCGTGGTTACCTCTTACAGCCGCGCGGTGACCTTCGGAAAAGAGCCGGTGCTTATAGGGGAGCGCATCAACCCCACGGGCAAAAAGCGCTTTAAGCAGGCGCTTGCGGAAAACGATATTTCATATATTCTTAACGAGGGTATTTCCCAGCAGGAAAAAGGAGCCCACGTCCTTGACGTTAACGTGGGACTGCCCGAAATAGACGAACGGGAAATGCTTGTGAACGTTGTCTGCCGCTTGCAGACCGTTACGGATCTGCCGCTTCAGATAGACAGCGCCGATGCGGATGCAATGGAGTCGGCTATGCGCCGCTATAACGGCAAGCCTCTCGTTAACTCCGTAAACGGTAAGGCAGAGAGCATGGCGGCGATATTTCCGCTGGTGAAAAAGTACGGCGGTACAGTTATCGCCCTTACTCTTGACGAAAACGGCATACCCCAAAACGCAGAGGGCAGAGTTGAGATCGCCCGCAGGATACTTGCGGAGGCGGCAAAATACGGTATTGATAAAAAGGATATAGTTTTTGATACTCTCGCAATGGCGGTGAGCGCCGACGGGGGAGCGGCAGTTGCGACTCTTGAAGCTCTTTCTGCCATCAAGAACGAACTGAAATGCCATACCTCTCTGGGCGTATCCAATATTTCCTTCGGATTACCCGTGAGAGATGCGATAAACGGCACTTTTTTTGCGATGGCTTTGTCAAAGGGACTTTCCGCCGCAATAATGAACCCACATTCTACGGAGATGATGCGCGTGTATCACTCCTATCGCGTGCTTGCGGGACTTGATTCCGATTGCGCGGAATATATAAACGCGATTCCCGGCCTTGCAACGGTGAATTCCTCTGCACCTGCAAATGCGGTGGCAGCGGAAGAAGGCAACGGACTTCGCCGTGCTATATACAAGGGTCTTAAAAAGGATGCGGCGGAGATCACTCGTCTGCTGCTCTTGGACACGGATCCTCTTGATATCGTAAATAAGGAGATAATCCCAGCTCTTGATAACGTTGGTGCGGATTACGAAAGCAACAAACTGTATCTGCCTCAGCTTCTTATGAGCGCGGAGGCGGCAAAGGCGTCCTTTGAGGTTATAAAGAGCGCCTCGTCGGGAGAAAAAGCGGCGGTGAAGGGAAGAGTGATACTTGCAACCGTGGAGGGAGATGTGCACGATATCGGCAAGAATATCGTTAAGCTTCTTCTTGAAAACTACGGATTTGAGGTTATCGACCTTGGAAAGGACGTTCCCTGCGATAGAATAGTAGAAGAGGCGGTGCGCACGGGCGCTCCACTGGTGGGCCTCAGTGCATTGATGACTACAACGGTGCCTGCCATGGAAAAGACGATAAAGCTTCTTAGGGAAAAAGCGCTCGAGTGCAAGATAGTGGTCGGAGGCGCGGTGCTTACGGAAGAATACGCTCGCAGGATCGGTGCCGATAAATACGCTCCCGACGCAATGACTACGGTCAGATATGCAGAGGAAGTGGCTGTGGAGGACGGAAATGATTTTTGAAAAGCAGGTAGAAAAGATATATCGCTCCAAAATGTTTTGCCGTTGCGATGATGCGGGACTCGCGCGCTATTTCTCTTACGAGGATTTTGCGGGTATGATATGCGAGCCGTTTTCATTCAAGGGCAGGGAGGGACATACCCTTAACGGTGCTTTTTACAGCTATGAAAAATGCCGCGAAGATAAGCTGATCGTCTTTGATCACGGCATGGGCGGCGGTCACCGCTCCTATATGAGAGAGATCGAGGTGCTGTGCCGTTCGGGCTTTAAGGTGTTTGCTTACGATCATACGGGTTGTATGACCTCCGAAGGTGAGAACACAGGCGGCTTCGGCAGATCTCTTTCCGATCTGAACTGCTGTATAAGCGCGCTGAAGGGGAAATTCGGTGAAAATATGCGCTATTCGGTGATTGGTCACAGTTGGGGAGGATATTCAACGTTAAACTTCTGTGCCTTTCACCCCGATGTGGAGAGCATTGTTGCCATCTCCGGCTTTGCAAGCGTTAAAAGAATGGTGAAACAGGCGTTCTCAGGTCTTCTTTCTCCGTTTTCGGAGAAGATATACGCGATAGAGCGGAGCTCTAATCCCGATACTGTTTATTGCGACGCCGCCGATTCGCTTGCCACGTACACGGGAAAAGCTCTTATAATACATTCGTATGATGATGGCATGGTATCCTTCGAAAAGCATTTTGCTTATTTGGCAAAGGCGCTTGCAAATAAGGATAACGTACGTTTCCTTGCTGTAAGCGATAAAAAGCACAACCCCAATTATACAGCCGATGCTGTGAAGTATCTTGGGGAGTACGGCGCAAAGCTCCAAAAGGCGCTGAAGAAGGGAAGTCTTTCCTCGCCCGAAGATAAGGCAAAGTTCGTCGCGTCCTTTGATTGGTACAAAATGACCGAGCAGGATGAAGCGCTTTGGAGTGAGATAATAAAGGTCCTTTCCTGAGGATAAGAACCCCGTTGCCGAGATCTCGGCAGCGGGGTTCTCTTTTGCATTGATCAAAAAATAATCATTTGTGCAAAATGCTACATTGTCAAATTTTGCCTTAAAAATTTATGCAATATTCACAAATGACATTTTGCAAAATTCGTCAAAAGGTCAATGCAGGCAAAAAACGGCGAAAAACAGTGAAAAAACGCTCAAAATGGCGGCGGTTTTTGCGAAAAAAACGCATCCGTAAAAAAACGGTGTAAAAACCGAAGCAAAAAGCGCAAAAATAAGCTGTAATCTTGCTCTCCTTTTGCTTGACATTTCGTTCATCCTATGTTAATATAATAGACACAAATCAATTGCCGCTTTCCGCGGCTGGTCAAATAACAGCATTGCCGTAATCCGTGCGTTTTCCGGGCGCACTACCGCACGAGTGGCGGGGAGGGCATTTGTTCGGAGAAGATGACTGTTCTTTCCGGACTTTTTTTATCCCCTTGGGATAAACTGAGTCGGACGGGCAGTCATATTTGCGTTATTTTGACGGTTGATTTCCCCGGCAAAGGTATTTTTATGGAGGAAGCTATATGAGAAAATCACGTTTCTGCAAAGCGCTTTCGCTCCTGCTTGCCGTTCTTACCGCTATGGGTTGTCTTGTGCTGCCTGCGGCAGCCGCAGAGGACTCCGTAGCGAGTACCGGAACGTCTCTTGCAGAGCTGAAGGAGCTTCTCAACGCGATATCGTACGAAGAGTATCTCAAGAAGAATGCTGACGTACCTGTCGCAACCAAGTCGGTTACCGTAAACGCCGCCGACTATCTTGCGTCTGAGACCAACGCAAAGGTAGAAGTGGTGAACGATTACGAGGGCGCCGACGGAAAAGCACTGTTTTTCCCCGACACCGGAACGGTTTCCTGGAAGGTAAACGTTCCCGAGACCGCTAAGTACGGTGTTTCCGTAAAGTACTATCCCGTCGTTGAGTATACCGCTAAGGACGGAACGGTACATGAAGGCAAGTCCGCTTCTATCGAGCGTATGTTCCTTGTTAACGGCAAGGTGCTCTTTGATGAGGCGAGAATCATTTCCATGACCAAGGTGTGGTCCAATACTTATTTTGAGGACACCGCAGGTCAGACGAAATACGTTTACGGCACAAGCGAGGGCGATCCTCAGTTCCGCCAGGATATCAACGGCAACGACATCCGTCCTGCCGCTTATATGAATCCCGAGTGGCGCGAGTACGTGTTTGAGGACAGCTCCGGATATTACGCCGGCGGCCTTCAGTTCTGCCTTGAAAAGGGCGAGAATATCATCAGCCTCCGCGCTGTAAGAGAGCCCGTCGTTATTGAGAGCATCTCTCTCTTCCCCCTTGACGAGGCGGTAACCATGGAGCAGTACGTTCAGGCGCACGGCGGCTCCGAGTCCTCCGTGGGTGCAGAGAGCGTTTACATCGACGCGGAGAAGCCCTTTAAGTTCTCCGATGATGCTATCTACCCCATCAACGACCGTACTTCTGCTCTTACTTATCCCCAGAAGCACGATGCTCAGCCTCTTAACACCATCGGCGGTAAGGAGACCTACAAGACCGCGGGTCAGTGGGTATCCTACGAGTTCCAGGTTGAAAAGACCGGCTGGTACACCATCGCTTCCCGTTATAAGCAGGACGATCTTCCCGGTATGTTCACCTCCCGCATCATAAAGATAAACGGCGAGGTTCCTTACGAGGAAGCATACGCCGCACGTTTCGACTATTCCAAGAGTTGGGAAGTTGAGAATATAAACGACGGTGAGAAGGATCTTAAGTTCTGGTTTGAAGCAGGCAAGACCTACGAGCTTACCGTTGAGGTCGGTCTCGGAAGCATGGACGATACTCTCCGCAAGGTTGAGGAAGTTCTGGGCGTTATCAACAACGGTTATCTTGAGGTCATCAAGCTTACCGGTGCTGATCCCGATAAATACCGCGACTATCAGTTCAGCCGCGTAATGCCCCAGGTTCTCGTTAACTTCGTTAAGCAGTCCCGTATCCTTACCGAGGTTTCCGAGGAATTGGTGCTCCTCTGCGGCACCAAGGGAAGCCACGTTGCTACTCTTGATAAGATAGCTCACCTCCTTAATCAGATGGGTACCGATGAAAGCAGCATTGCAGGATCCCTTAAGTCCTTCAAGACTTACATCGGAAGCCTTGGTACATGGCTGAACGATTCCCGTTCTCAGCCCGTTCAGTTCGACTACTTCCTTATCGTTCCCGAGGAGGGCAAGCTCCCCAAGGCGAACGAGAGCTTCTTTGAGGCTATCTGGTATGAGATCAAGTTGTTCGTAGCCAGCTTCTTCGTTGACTACTCCAACATGGGTGCTACCACCGAGTCCTCCGAGGATGCCGTTGAGGTATGGCTTACCGCAGGTCGTGACCAGTCTCTCGTTATCCGTAATATGGTAGACAGTATGTTCTCTCCCAAGACCGACATAGCGGTTGACGTTAAGCTGGTTGCGGCGGGAACGCTTCTCCCCTCCGTTCTTTCCAACATGGGTCCCGATTCCTTTATCGGCATCGGCGCCGCTGACGTTATTAACTACGCGATCCGTTCCGCAGTCCTTCCTCTTGACGGCTTTGAAGGCTTTGAGGAGATCATGACCGAGTTTACGGATGCGGCACGAGTTCCCCTTACTCTGTACGATTACGATTCCGCAACTAACACCACCACCGAGACCGTTTACGGTCTTCCCGAGACCATGTCCTTCTCCATGCTCTTCTACCGCACCGATATTCTTGCGGATCTGGGCATTGAGATCCCCAGGACCTGGGACGACGTTCTTGCGGCTGTAACCGTGCTTCAGGCAAACAACATGCAGATAGGCCTGCAGCGTGACTACGACGTATGGCTCTATCAGATGGGCGGCGAGCGCTACGCTGATCACGGTATGCGCACCGGTATTGACAGCAACACCGCACTTGAGGCGTTCGAATACTACTGCCGCTTCTACACCATGTACTCCTTCCCCCCCACGTACGATGCTTCTAACCGTTTCCGTACCGGTGAGATGCCCATCGTAATCGGCGGATATACCGCAATGTATAACACCCTTACCGTATTCGCAACCGAGATCCAGGGTCTTTGGGACTTCACCGTAATGCCCGGTTACGTAAGAGACGACGGAACCTTTGATAACTCCGCAATGGCTGCTATCGGTGCGGTCGTTATGATGAACGGCTGTGAGAACCAGAAGAACACCTGGGAGTTTATGAAATGGTACGTTGGTCACGAGGCTCAGTCCTCCTACTGCAACCAGCTCATTACCACCATCGGTCCCGCTGCTAAGCACGCAACCGCAAACCGTCAGGCACTTGCGGACATGGCTTGGACCTCCGGTGAGATCAGCGTTCTTCTTGATCAGTTCGATAACATCGCTGTTATAGAGAACCATCCCGGCGGATACATTATGGACAGATACATCAGCTTTGCATTCCTTAATGCTTACAATAAGGGTAAGGAGCCCGTTGAGCAGCTCCGCTCTTACATCACCGCTATCAACAAGGAGATCACCAGAAAGCGCGAGGAGTTCGGAATGGAAACCCTTGAGCTTGGCCAGACGCTTGCAGAACGCGAGGCGGAAGCAAGCAAAGGTGATGGCGAGTAATTCCGCTTTGTTACAATATTATTAAAAGAAGGAGAAAATGCACATGTCCAAGAAAAGCGAAACAAAGCGCCCTGTTGCCCGTAAAGATATGTCGATGGCAGCATGGACATGGAAGGAAATGAAGCGGAACAAAACCGGCTATTTCATGATAGCGCCCTTTATGATTTTGTTCACGATCTTCACTGTCTTCCCGGTTGTGCTGTCTATCGCCCTCAGCTTTACGACGTTCAACCTGCTTGAGTGGCCCGATTTCATCTTTATGGACAACTACATCAGACTGTTCCTTGATGATGATATCTTCATCACCGCACTCAAGAATACACTGATCTTTGCAGTTCTTACAGGTCCCGTATCCTACATACTCGCCCTGTTCATTGCATGGTTCATCAACGAGCTCAGCCCCAAGCTCCGCTCCATTGTTACCCTCGTATTCTACGCACCCTCCATTTCAGGTCAGGTATATCTGATCTGGAAGACCCTGTTCAGCTCCGATACTTACGGTATCGTAAACGCAACGCTGATAGATATGGGTCTTATCTACGAGCCGATACTATGGTTCGATAACGAGAAGTACACCTTGCCGCTGTGCGTTGCGGTTGCGTTGTGGACGTCACTCGGTACTTCGTTCCTCGTATTTATCGCAGGTCTTCAGGGAATCAACCGTTCCCACTACGAAGCAGCGGCAGTCGACGGCATCCGTAACCGTTGGCAGGAGCTTTGGTACATCACTCTTCCGGAGATGGGTCCTCAGCTCATGTTCGGTTCCGTGCTTCAGATCACCAAGGCGTTCGGCTTTGGCGGTATCGTTACCGACCTTTGCGGACTTCCTTCCGTTAACTACTCCGCGCACACGATAATGAACCATCTCCAAGACTACGGCGGACAGCGCTTTGAGACGGGTTATTCTTCAACTATCGCAGTTATCCTCTTTATAATGATGGTGGGCTCCAACATCCTTATTAAGAAGATGCTGAGTAAGGTAGGTAAGTAAAATGGCTAAAGATAAAAAGTTAAGAGTCAGCGGCCATAAAGTTATCCTTAACCGCTCCGCCGGCGGTGACTTCGGAATCTTCTTTATGCTTGCGATCCTCGGCATATTCATGTTCATTCCTATGTTCTACGTAATATGCCAGTCGTTCAAGCCCCTTGACGAGATCTTCATGTTCCCCCCTCGTCTGTACGTTATCAGACCTACCCTTGATAACTACTCCGACCTCTTTGCCCTTATGAACGAGAGCTGGGTACCCTTTACCAGATACATATTCAATACCGTATTCGTATCTCTTACCGGTACCTTCGGAAACCTTATCGTTTCCGCTCTTGCAGCTTACGCACTTGCTAAGATCAAGTTCCCCGGCCGCAAGTTCTTCTTCCAGCTCATCGTTTACTCCCTGATGTTCCATGAGACCGTTACCGCTATCGCAAACTTCCTTACCATGAGTACTCTCGGTCTTATCGATACACTCTGGGCAAGAATAGTTCCCGCACTTGCAACCTCTCTCGGACTTTACCTCATGAAGCAGTTCATGGAGTCCAACGTTTCCGATGAGATACTCGAATCCGCGCGTCTTGACGGATGCAGCGAGTTCAGAACCTTCCTGCTCATCGCAATGCCAATGGTACGTCCCGCATCCCTTACTCTTATCATCGAGACCTTTAAGGGACTCTGGAATGCAGGCTCCTCCATTTACATTCACAGTGAGCAGCTCAAATCGTTTAACTACGCAATAGGCCAGATAACCGCAGGCGGTATCGCACGTTCCGGTGCCGGCGCAGCAGCAACGGTTATTATGATGATGGTTCCGATTATAGTATTTATAATCTGCCAGTCCAACATCATTGAGACCATGGGCTCCAGCGGTATGAAGGATTAAGGGGGAAGATAAAATGAATAAGCTTTCAAAAATTCTTATCCTCGCCCTCGCTCTGATGATGCTGGTTCCTTCCTTTGCGGTATCCGCGGCTACCCCTTATCAGACTCACACCTACATGGCGACCTCCCGTAACCCCCTGAACTCTCCCGATGCTTACGTTCCCGTTGTCAGCGTTGACTCCGCTTACATGGGCGCCGCGGCGTTCGGTGACGTTTCCGACCTGTTCGTCGGTCCCGATAACGAGATCTACATCGTTGACTCCAACAAGGGCACCGTCGTAATTCTCGACCGCTACTACAAGCAGGTTGGCGTTATTAAGAACTTTACTAACGATCAGGGCGTTCCGGACTCTCTTACGGGTCCTAAGGGCGTATTTGTAAATGAAGAGCACATTTACATCTGCGATACCAACGCAAACCGCATCGTTATGTTTGAGAGAGAGCAGAACGCTTCCGGCGGATACGACTTCGTCCGTATCATTCAGAAGCCTAACTCCGACCTCTTCGGTGAAGACGCGATCTACAAGCCGATAGCTATGGTAGTTGATACCTACGGCAGACTGTACGTAGTATCCTCCTCCACCTATCAGGGTATCATCGTTATGAACCACGACGGTCAGTTCACCGGATTTATCGGTGCACAGCAGGTTTCTTACGATATGCTTACCATGCTCTGGCGTCGCTTTATGACAGAGGAGCAGCTTGAGCAGATGGAGACTCTCGTTTCCACCGAGTTCAACAACATCGCTATCACCGCAGATAACTTCATCTACTGTACCACCAATAACATTGATGCTGCAGACAGAAGAAGTGCTGTCGGAGCGAAGAACGGTAAGTACTCTCCCGTTAAGCTTCTTAACCCCGCCGGTGACGAGGTCATGACGAGAACCGGCTTCTACGATCCCGGTGGAAACCTTAGCGGTACATCCCGTATCATTGACGTTGCAGTAGGTCCCGAGGGTACCTGGACCATCATCTCCGAGAACGAGTCCAAGTGCTATACCTACGACTTTAACGGTAACCTTCTCTTCGCGTTCGGTAGTGCCGGCTCTCAGCTCGGTAACCTTAAGAACGTAAAGGCTTGTGCATACCAGGAGGATAAGCTTATTCTGCTTGACTCCAGTATGAAGAGCTTCACCGTTTATAAGCGCACCGAGTACGGCGACACTCTTATCGCCGCTATCGCAAACACCAACGCAAGACAGTACGACAAGGCTATTATCTACTGGGAAGAGATCCTTAAGCGTAACAGTAACTACGACGCAGCTTACATCGGAATGGGCCAGGCATATTACCGCGACGGTGAGTATGATAAGGCTATTGAGTTCTTCCAGGCCGCATACGATACCACCAACTATTCCGAGGCTTACCGCGAGATCCGTAAGGCTTGGCTCTCCAAGTACATTCTCTGGATCCCCGTAATAGCTATCGTTGCTTGCATACTCGTTGCTAAGTTCTCCAAGTATGCAAAGAAGGTAAATGACAGAACAGCTCTTAAGGTTGGTAAGCGCACCTATTGGGAGGAGCTGCTGTACGTTAACCACATAATATTCCATCCCTTCGACGGATTCTGGGATCTGAAGCACGAACGCCGCGGCTCTGTACGCGCAGCTACCACCATCATTGCGGTAGTTATCCTCAGCTTCTTCTACCAGAGCGTTGGTAACGGATATATTCTTAATCCCTTCGGAACTTATTCCACCATCTTTGCACAGATGATCTCCGTTCTGGTTCCCCTGTTCCTCTGGGTAACCGCTAACTGGTGTCTTACCACTCTGTTCGACGGAGAAGGAAGCTACAAGGATATTTACGTTGCAACGGGTTACGCCCTTGCACCTCTCCCGATATTCGTTATCGCTTCCACCCTTCTTTCCAACGTTGCTACCGCAAGTGAGAAGGAGTTCTGCACTCTGCTCGTTTCCATCGGCTTTGCATGGGCTCTGTTCCTCCTGTTCTTCGGAATGCAGGTAACTCACGATTATTCCATCGGAAAGAACATCCTCATTTCCTTCTGCACCATCCTTGGTATGGCGATCATTATGGCGGTTTGCTTCCTGTTCGTAATGCTCGTTCAGAAGATGGTCGGATTTGTTACCAACATAGTAGTCGAATTGTCATACAGAATGTAGAAAGGAGAAGTAATAATATGAGATTTCAAAGATTATTAGCCGGATTTCTCGCAGTGCTGATGTTTGCCGGCAGCTTCGCCCTTCCTGCATTTGCAGCAGAGACAGACGGACTGCTTACCACCGCTCCCGCAGAGGGAGAGACCGCAACCGAAGAAGCCAAGGGCTTCAAGGGCGAGATATTCGAAGAGTTCCAGGATTATACCACCTATAAGTTTGAGACCGTAGAGGCAAAGCTCGATACCATGCAGAAGATGGTATGGAACGATAGATACGAGATCTACGTTGAGCCTTGGACGGGTGAGGTATACTGCTACGATACCGTTACCGGTCAGGTGCTCTCCACCAACCCCTACGACCTTTATTCCACCGGTACCACCGAGGGAAAGAGAAAGGAGCTCCTTTCTCAGATAATCATTAAGTACACCGACACCACCGGCACCAGCAAGCAGTACACCTCTTATGCGGATGCTGCAGAGATGGAGCAGATCGCCGTTAAGAAGATCAAGGGCGGTGTTCGCGTTGAGTACACCATCGGACGTTCCCAGTCCTCCTTCCTCGTTCCCCGTATGATCAGCGTTGAGCGCTTTGACGAACTCATCGCCTCCAAGCTTCCTACGGGTGCAGAGTGGGTTGCAAGCGGACGCGTAGGCTACAGAAATGACAGTCTCCTTGGCTTTAAGGCACGCCAGGTAATCTTCAAGTATATTCCCTACGACCCCACCGATGAGAACAACCCCGAGCGAGTACTTGCGGATATGTATTCCAAGTACCCCGTAACCAAGAAGAAGAATCTTCCCGTTTACGTTCTTACCTCCGATATCGTTAACCGTGAGCTGCTTCAGCTTGAGGGTTACATAAAGGAGTTCTGCCCCGAGTACACCTTTGAAGAGCTTGAGAAGGACCACACGGAAACCGAGTATTCCGGCAACTCCGTTGAGCCCGCACTCTTCAAGCTTGCTCTTGAGTACAAGGTTACCGATACCGGTATGACCGTCAGCCTTCCCGCTAACGGTATCCGTTATGATGAAACCAACTATACTCTTGAGGAGCTTCAGGTTCTTCCTTACCTGGGCGCAGGTGATAACAAGTACACCGGTTATAACTTCCTGCCCGACGGCTCCGGCGCGATCACCCGCTTTGAGGATTACGTTGGCAAGAGCGTTAACCTTGCAGGCGATCTTTACGGCATCGACTATTCCTACCTGATGATCGAGGGCACCAAGTCCCAGACCATGCGTCTTCCCGTATTCGGTATTGTGGAGAACACCACCAAGACCGAGCGTATTGCAAAGGAGACCGAGCTTGAGCGCGTTCTTGAGGATGGAACCGTTGAGAAGTACATCAGCACCTCTTACGAGAACGTAACCACCGAGACGTCCAAGGGCTTCCTTGCGATCATCGAGGAGGGTGATGCGCTTACCTCCATCATGTCCACGAGTGGCGGTAACACTCATAAGTACTACTCCATTATCACTAAGTTCGAGCCCCGTCCCAAGGACCAGTACAGCCTTGCGGGCTCCATCTCCGTAGGTTCTTCCTCCATGATCACCGTAGTTTCCGAGAGAAAGTACGTTGGCAAGCTTACCTTTAACCTTGTAATGCTCAACGATGCTGAGCTTGCAGAGGAAAAGGGTCTGGAGAACTACTACGAGGCTTCCTGGGTAGGTATGGCTAAGGCTTACCGTGAGTACCTGGAGAACAAGGGTATCCTCACCCGTCTCACCGCTGAGACCGTAAAGAAGGATATCCCTCTCTACATCGAGACCTTCGGCGTAATTCCCACCACCGAGAAGATCCTCTCCATGCCCGTTGAGGTCGACGTTGCTCTTACCTCCTTCGAGGATATAAAGACTATGTACGACGAGCTGGCAGCAGAGGGAATCACCAATATCAACTTCAAGCTCACAGGCTATGCAAACGGTACTATGTACGGCAGACATATGCCCGGTAAGCTTAAGTGGGAAAAGGCAGTAGGCGGCAACGACGGCTTTGCAGAGCTTGTTGCTTACTCCAAGGAAAAGGGCTTCGGCATTTATCCCGACTTCAGCTTCACCTCCGTAACCAGAGACGAGATGTTCGACGGCTTCAATCTTAAGAAGCACGCCGCAAAGACCATTGACGACCGTTACGTTTACAAGGTAGTGTTCAACGGAACCACCACCACTCCTACCTACGACGGTATTCTGGTATCTCCCTCCGCATACGGCGAGTTCTACGATAAGTTCACCGTAAACTACGCAGAGTACGGACTTGACAGCATAGCCCTTAGCACTATGGGCACAGACCTTAACTCCGACTTCGATACGGATGAGCCCTTCAACCGCGAGGATACCAAGCTTCTCGTTACTCAGTTCCTTGATAAGGTCAACTCCGAGTACTCAAGCATCCTCGGCGAAGGCGGAAACGCATATACCCTTAAGTATTTCGATCACCTTCTGAACGTATCTCTCGACAGTAGCCGTTACGCTCTTACCAGTGCGGCAGTTCCTTTTGTTGGACTCGTTCTCCACGGCTATATCAATTTCGCCGGCACTCCTATCAATATGGAGGGTGATATTGATTACGCACTTCTGAAGGCAATCGAGAGCGGTTCCTCCATTTACTTCATTCTTAACTACGACAACACAGAGCTTCTCAAGGAAAGCACCATGCTCTCCCGTTACTTCGCGGTAAGATACGATATCACCAAGAGCGAGGTTATCGAGCAGTACAACAAGCTCAACGCGGCTATCGGCGGACTTCAGACCTCCGTTATTACCGACCATCAGTTCATGCTCGGCGAGCGTGTTGCTGATGCCGATGAGATCGAGGCTGATAAGCTGGCTGCAGAGCTTGCGGCTGAGGAGCTTTACCAGAAGCAGCTTGCTAACACCTACAAGAACGCCGTTAACGAATACCGCAAGAAGTATGAAAACGGTGAGATCCCTGCAGGCACCGAGATCGTTTACGAGCTCCCCGTTAAGCAGCCCGCAGTCGTAGTAGTAGGCGGTGCAAAGAAGGATGCAGACGGTAAGGTCATCATCGATGAGAAGACCGGCACCTTCGAGTACACCACCACCAAGTACACATCCAACGACGGTTCTATAGTTAAGGTTACGTACGGTGATTCCGTAAGCTTCATCATCAACTACAATAACTTCCAGGTTACTGTTTGGGATGAGGACGGCACCGAGTACGTGCTTGATAGCTATAGCTTCGTTAAGATCAACTGAAAGGAGGACCGATAATGACAAACGCAAAAGCCGTTAAGGCACCCGTTAAGCGCAAAATGGTTTCTCTTGATTCCAAAAAAGCTCGCGCAGGTTGGTTCTTCTGCTTGCCCTTCATTCTCGGCTTCCTGCTCATCTACCTTCCCATCATTTTCGACTCGGTAAGGTACAGCTTCTCCCACATTGTACAGGAAAGAAATCAGACTTACCACCTGGTATTCGTAGGATTCGAGAACTACCAGAACGCATTGTTCACAAACCCCGACTTCGTTAAGACTCTTACAGACGGTATCACCGCTCTGTTCATGGACATTCCCGCCATCGTAATCTTCTCCCTGTTCGTTGCAATCCTTCTGAACCAGAAGATGTTCGGACGTGCGGCATTCCGTGCAATATTCTTCATTCCCGTTATTCTTTCCACCGGTCTTATTGCAGAGATCGATGCAAGTAACGCGATGCTGGATTATATGAGCGACCCCGAAGCGTCAATTGATACCGGTGTTCAGGAGTCCACCACCTCTCAGATCGTTTCCGCTATAGAGATTGAAGCGCTCTTTGCAAACATGAAGATAGGTGAAGGTCTGACCGAGACCGTTGTTGAGATCGTTAACAACATCTTCAACATCGTTAACCGCTCCGGCGTTCAGATGCTTATCTTCCTTGCAGCTCTTCAGTCTATCAGCCCTGCGATCTACGAGTCCTGTAAGATGGACGGTGCAACCGGTTGGGAGACCTTCTGGAAGATCACCTTCCCCATGATAAGCCCCATGATCCTTGTAAACGGTGTTTACACGATCATCGACTCCTTCACATCCGAGTCCAATCAGGTAATGAACCTGATTGCAAGGACCTCATCCGACGGTAAAGACGGTAACGTTATTTCCTCCGCGATGGCGTGGATGTACTTCTTGATAGTTTTGCTTATAATCGGAATATTTGCGCTGCTTGCGAAGGCATTCGTCTTCTATCAGCGCAGAGACTAAGGAGGTGTACAAATGAATAACGAACAGACAACTCCTAAGGTTAAACGCGAAACGAAGAACTCCATCAAGGTGGATTTCGAGCGTACTCCTCTCCTTGAGCGTCTTAAGGCGAAGTTTGGTACGACGTTCTTCCTCACGAAGGTCATCTACTATATATTCCGCCTTGTTCTGCTCCTGGGTATCTCTTACGTTATCCTTTATCCCTTCTTTGCAAAGATCGCCGGCTCCTTCATGGGTATGGAAGACTTTATCGACGTTACGGTACTTCTTATTCCCAAGCATTGGACCCTTGATACCTACAAGGCGATATTCGTGGAAAACGAGTATATGACCGCATTTGCAAACACTCTGCTTCTTTCTCTCTCCACCGCAGTTGCACAGACTATCGTCTGCGCACTGGTTGGATACGGACTTGCAAAGTTCAAGTTCAAGGGAAATGCAGCGATCATGTTTGCGGTTATTATCTCCATGATCGTTCCTCACGGAACCATTCAGCTTTCCATGTATATGCAGTTCCGTTACTTCGACGTACTTGAGATATTCAACCTTCTCAGCCAGATCGGTGTTGTTGATAAGCCCTATATCACCAACCTCACCAATACCTACTGGCCTCTGATCCTTCTCTCCATCACCGGACTTGCTTTCAAGAACGGACTTTACATCTTCATGATGCGTCAGTTCTATCGCGGAGTTCCCGATGAGCTTGAGGAGTCTGCGTACATCGACGGTTCCGGCACCTTCCGCACCTTCTGGCAGATCATCGTTCCTCTTTCCATTCCTATGATGGTGACCATATTCCTGTTCGCCTTCTGCTGGCAGTGGACCGATAACTTCTACACAGAGGTATTCTTCACCAACAACAAGACGATCCTTATGCCCGATATCGTAGATATCCCGCCTTCGCTGGTAACTACATATCAGGGACAGAATCTGTTCTACGCCGCCATTTATAACACCTGCGGAATTATGATAATAGCTCCGCTGGTTATCCTCTATCTCTTCTGCCAGAACTTCCTGGTACAGGGAATCGAGCGAAGCGGACTTGTTGGTTAAAACTAAACAAGAAAAAAGCACTTCGGGTCAAACCGAAGTGCTTTTTCTTTGGTATGATTATCAAATATGTGCAAATAATCATATTGTACGCCCGTGCATAGCATATGTTTTATCGCCCTTATTGACATTGTGGATAATGAGTGATAAAATTATTATGAGTAATTATGTGTTTGAGAGGATTATATGGATATTTTTGTTCATGGTTCGCAGGATATCGCCCTACCCTTGACCCTTATCTTCACGGTCTTTTCTTTGGCGGTAATCGGCTTTGGACTGCTTATGGGACTTCTTCGCGGGGTGCACCGCTCGTTTATCAGGATCGGAACGCTGATCCTCTCTGCCGTGGCGGCTTTCGTTCTGGCATTACCAACGGATATCATTCCCCTTGATGCATTGCACGATGCCATTGCAAATGCCGGTCTCGGAATCCTTCAGGCAACGCCCGAGCTTGAGCATTTGCTTGACGGGTACGTTCATGCCCTTACTGCTCCCTTCGTTTTTCTCGTTCTGTTTATTGTTTTTTCCATTATCAGCTATCTTATATACCTTGTGCTTGCATTTACAATCTTTCCCCGCAGAAAGTATAAGCCCAAAGACGGCTCCATCGGTATGCCCCGCCACCGATTGTTCGGACTTTTCGTTAGCGGTCTTGCGGGTGTTCTGATAGTTGCCTGTGTTAATCTGCCCTTTTACGGATACTCCAAGTTCGTAACCGATGATCTCGGCGACGTCCTCGTTGGGGTAGAGGATAAGGTAGAATTCAAGGATACTCACGGCGTAACGGAGGTTATAAGTGAGCTCACCTTCGGTGATAAGCTCTTCGGAAGACTGACATCTGCCAACGTTGAGGGCTATCACGTAACTCTTCACGAGGATGCAAAGGACATAGTTGCCACTGCTATCCACGCCCTCCACGCATTCAGCACCCCCGTTGTCGATTGGAACGATCACGCCAGAGGCGATGCTGAATTCGTTTTTGACAGCGTTAAAAATTCAAAGGCTCTTTCAACGGTGCTTTCTCTGGAGGCGCACGTACTGCACAGTGCCCTCCTTTCCGGCGAGGAAATTGAGGGAATCAAGATCCCCGCAGACTTCAAGGACGTGGTAGCCGAGCTTCTTGAAAAGCTTTCTCATAACGATACGGAAGAATACTCTCAGGTGCTCGAATCCGCAAAAAAGGTGTTTTTCGTGTTCGTTGACGGTATGCAGCGCAACGGAAGCACCGAGCTTAGCGCAGAGCTTGTGCTTTCCGACGAAAAGCTTCTCTCCGATCTTCTCAACGCGCTTCTCACAGCTCCCGCATTCGACCACGTTACCGTTGCGGCGGTAGACGCAGGACTTGCGGAAATGACGAAGCAGCTTGGCCTCAAGGATGAATTCAAGGTGGATGCCGAGAACTGGTATTCTGCAACCGCAGAGGAACGTAGCGCGGAAGCCGATTTCCTTGCCGAGACCATTCCCCAGATAGTTAAGGTGACTGAGGATGAGAACGGGGAGGCAAAGATCAAGTTTGAGGGAGCAACGCAGGTTATGAAGCTGAACAACAGCCGACTTGTGGGCTCCGCAACCAAGCAGGTGGTTCGCTCCCTTGCGGCAAACCTCCTTGCAAGCCTTAAGGAAAAGCCCAAAACCGATACCCCCTCCGATACCCCCTCCGATACTCCCTCCGATACTCCCTCCGATACTCCTTCGGATACTCCCGCTGATACCCCCGAGCTTCCCGATGATATCATCGACGCCACGGAAGGTAAGACGCAGGACGAGATTATCGATTCCATCCCCGATATCATTGAAGAAGGCGGTCTCAGCCAGGAGGTTATCGACGCTCTTCCCGATATAGTAAAGGACGTTGAGCTTGATAAGGAATCCGTGGATTCCCTTCAGGGCGTTGTGGATGAGCTGGGAACCGATCAGGAGCTCGTTGACGCGATTCCCGATTATCTGCTTGATTTTCTTGATAAAAACGGCATCGTAGTACCCGGCAAGACCGACGGAGTTGTCGACGGAACCGAGCTTCCCGGCGGAATTGAGATCCCCGAGGGAGTTGAGATTCCCGAAGGATTTGAGATTCCCGAAGGATTTGAGTTTCCCCAATAAGTATTGAATAATTGACCTGCAACTCATTTTTCTAATTTGGAGGTCCCTATGCGTAAAATAGCGATTTGTTTACTTATCGTGTCCATTCTGGCGGGAGCTACCGCCGTATTCACCGTAGGCTCCGCGGCTGAGTTTTCGGAAGTCAACTTCACGGACGTGGTGCAGGTGCACACGGGTGGAGGTTATCCCCGTATGACCGTGCTTGAGAACGGAGCCCTTGAGTACTATTATCAGTCTGGCTATAAGACCTCGCTTGATTCCGGTGCCACTTTTGCAAACGAGGTGAAGGTAAAGACCAACGCCGCCAAAACGCGGGATGTGGACGGTGTGACTCACGCGCTGAAGCAGGAAAACGTACAGGCGATCGAGCTTTCCGACGGCACGATGATGGTTGCGTACCGCAGTCTCACCGAGGGAAGGATCAAAGAGGACGGAACCAAAGAATCTGCCAGCATCGTTGACGGCAAGTTCTATACCTCTATGCGCGTGATGACCAGATCCAGCTATCTGGGCACGTATGATAACGAGCAGGTTGTGGTTGAGTCCGTATACGAGACTACCTCCAACATACACGGATATTGGGAGCCCTTTCTTATCCAGCTTGACGACACCACCGTTGCCATGTATTACGCAGACGACCTATCTCCCGCTGATAACGGCGCAAACCAGTACATAATGGTGGTACTCTACGATATGACCACCGGCACCTGGGGCAAGCCGCAGATCGCGGTCAATAAAAACAAGGATATGGGACGCGAAGGTATGCCCATGGTTGCCAGACTTACGGACGGCAACTACGTTATGGCGGTAGAATCCCATTGTTTGCAGTCAAGCCGCAAGTACATATTCGTTATCCGCCTTTGGTTCTCTCAGGACGGCATCAACTGGACTAACGGTGTGGTTGCCGCCGCTCCTGACGTAACCCATTCTTTTTGGGACAGTGGCATGAAATATAATTGCGCCGCTCCCTGCGTTACCGTTCTTCCCGACGGAAGAATAGCAGTATCCTATCAGGATAACTACGAGGGCAAGGATAACAGAACCTATACGAACACAAATAAGACCCTTAATGCAAAGCCCTGCATTATTATTTCCAAGGATAAGGTAACTTACGAAAACAGCAAGGATCTGGTCTCCTCTACCAAGGGAATATCTTCCTCCTTTACTAAGCTTGCTCCCAATTTCACCGAGCATCCCACTATAAAGGGACAAACCTTTGAAAACGACGTTTACGGAATCTGGAATTCCACCTTCTATGCAAACGGATATCTGTATTTTGCATCGGGAATGGGATATAATACCTCAACGTCAACGGTAAAATCCCTTGGCACTTACGTGTGCCGTGCGCTTGTTGACGCAAGCGAAACTCCTGAAGCAAGTAAGGTTGCCGCAGAGTTCGGAAAGCTGAATATAAAGCGCCCCGAGCAGCTTTTGCAGATAATGAACGATCCAACCGTGTGGTCAAAAACCATCGTGCTTAAAAACGATATCGACTTTGCGGATTCAATATATAAAGAATCCAGAGGTATCGGTCAGAAATCTATCGGTTATCTGAACACCGCGTCGTTCAAGGGCACCTTCGACGGACAGGGTCATACCATCCGCGGTCTTAATATCAATAATACCGTATCGGACTACAAAACGGGTCTCTTTGGATACTGCGACGGTGCAACTATTAAAGATTGCACTCTTTACGGAAGCGTTACAAGTACCGCGAGTTATACGGGCGGCTTTGCGGGATATTCACAGAACACGTTCTTTGAAAATCTTACAAGCTACGTCACCGTAAAGGGAAGTACCAACGTAGGTGGAATTGCGGGCAGACTTCTTGGCGGTGCTAAGGGCGGCGCTTTTGATGATTGTACGAATTACGGAACCGTAACGGGCACCGGCAATAACGTTGGCGGTATCGTCGGTCTGCTTGATACCACCACAGGCTCTACGGTGGTAACAAGAATAGAAAACTGTATAAACCGCGGTAACGTGACCACCACCGCCTTTGCGGGTGGCATCTGTGGACGCATCAATCACTTCAATACCAAGGGCTGTGCTGTTAACGTTACCGGTTGTATAAATTACGGCAACGTAAATGGCACGGTAACGAACACTTATGCGGGCGGTATTATTGGTCACGCAGGTGTAAGCGATACTGCAACCACAACGAATAACGGAAAGCTCAATATCACCTTCTGCGATAACCACGGAAATATCTCCGGAGTTAGTTACGTTGCCGGAATAATCGCCAACTGCAATTTTGAGCATAAGTCCGCCACGGCAAAGCTGACTCTTTCTTCTTGCCGAAATTACGGCGATATAGGCGGGGATAGCTCAGTTTCCCGTATTGGTGGTATAGTCGGCCGTATATTGGGAACCGAGGCGGCGCGTGCCGATGTTTCTCTTTGCTATAACGAGGGTGCCGTGAATGCCGGTACAAGCGGTGTTGATATGGGCGGTATCATTGCCGTTGCAAAATACGTAGGCGTATCGGATTGCGAATCCCGCGGAAGCGTGATATCAAAAAATACCACGCAGGCAAAGATCGGTGGTATAGTAGGCATGACCAATACCTCTGCTATAGTTGAGAATTGCTATTTCTACGGTACCACATCTTATAAAGCCGTTATAGGTCTGGCGGATAAATGTCTGGCAGCCAATAACTATTATTATCTTGTGTCCGGCACTGACGATACAAGCGGCAAGGCCGTGACTCCCAAGAGCTCTAAAACGAGCTACAACGGATTCAGCTTCTACGACGTCTGGTACGACACCGTGCTCGGACCCCGCCTTCTCTTTGGAAAACAGCTTAAGACAGGAGATGCAAGCGGAGACGGCTCTGTCAACGTTCTGGACGTGGCGATCATTCAGAGATATCTTGCGGGGTGGAACGGATATATCGAGAATATCGATTACTTCTCCTGCGACGTGGACAGAGACGGCGTGATAGATATCAGAGACGCGGCGTATCTGGAGCGACATCTTGCGGGCTGGGGCGATTATAAGACTCTTCCCGAAAATTAAATAATAACGAACTAAGCGCCGCGTTTTTTGAGAACGCGGCGCTTAGTTGCTTTTGATATATTTTTTTCGTATATCTTCAAAAACCGATAAAAAGGTGATATAATAGTAAAAAGAAGGGAGGGAAAGCCGTGCCTGAACAGAACAAAGATATGATGCTTGCAGAAAAAATAGCAGAGCAGGTATCGGCCGTTGGCGGCAGAGTGTATTACGTTGGCGGTTGCGTAAGAGACGCCCTTCTTGGCGTGGAAGGCAAGGATATAGATATTGAGGTGCACGGCATTTCTCCTGCCTCACTTGAAGAGATACTTGATAAAACGGGAATGCGTACCTCCTTCGGGGAAAGCTTCGGTATATACGCGATAAAGGGCCATTCTCTTGATATTGCCATGCCCCGCAAGGAAAAGCTTCATGGCAGAGGACACAGGGATTTTGACGTTTTTGTTGATCCGTTTATAGGTGTGGAAAGCGCCGCAAAGCGCCGTGACTTTACCGTAAACGCCATTATGCGCGACGTTCTTACGGGGGAAATAATCGATCCGTTCGGCGGGGCAAAGGATCTTGAGAAGGGAATTTTGCGCCACGTAAGCGACGATAGCTTCGGTGAGGATCCCTTGCGCGTTCTGCGCCTTTGTCAGTTTGCCGCTCGCTTCGGTTTTTCCGTTGCGGACGAAACGCTTGATATATGCAAAAAAATGGATATAAGCACCCTTTCCCGTGAAAGAGTGGAAGGGGAGATGAAAAAGGCACTTTTAAAATCCGAAAAACCGTCAGTGTTCTTTGAGCTGTTAAGAAAAATCGGAAAGCTTTCCCCGTGGTTTGGCGAGCTTCTTCCCCTTATTGGGCTTGAGCAGGACGCGCGCTATCATATGGAGGGGGACGTGTGGACCCATACCATGATGGTACTTGACGCCGCCGCAGAGCTGAAGGATAATACGGAAAACCCATACGGCTTTATGCTTGCCGCCCTTTGCCACGATCTCGGAAAGGCAGTATGCACGGTAAGAGAAGGGGAAAGGGTACATTCTTACGGCCACGACGTTAAGGGAATTCCAATCGCAAGACGGCTTTTGCATCGATTTACCGACGAGCGCAAGCTGATACGCTACGTCCTTGAGATCACGGAGCATCATATGAAGCCAAACGTTCTTGCTTCCAATCGGTCGGCAATCAAAAAGACCAATAAGATGTTTGACTGCGTAAGCGACCCAATGGCGCTTATAATGATAGCCGCGGCGGACGTAAGAGGTCAGCGGGGAATCGGTGTTTCGGCGGATCATACGGACTTTCTTCTGGATCGCCTTGAAGTCTACCGCAAATATATGGCAGAGCCGTACGTTACGGGCAAGGATCTGCTGGCGGCGGGAGTTCCCGAGGGGGAGCAGCTTAAGAGTATGCTTGAATACGCACACAAGCTTCGTCTTGCGGGTGTTGATAAGGATTCGGCGTTGATGCAGACACTAAGATTTTATAAGAGCAATAAATAAAAAATGCGCTGTGAGCTCACAGCGCATTTTTATTTATTGCTTATTCCGCAACGGAGCTGAAGAATGTGTTAATATCCTTCAGGCTCTTGTCGATCGCTCTTCTGTAGCTTTCTATAACGGATGCGTACTGATTGTTCTTGCTTGCCATCATAGAATTCAGACGTACGTTCAGACCGCCTACCTTATAGAACAGACCCAGATCGTAGATCCTGCTTGCAAAGATTATCTCAAGGGTCTCCTCGCTTTCGGGGTCCTGTACGTGGCGGCCGATGAGTGTTCTGTCGTAATATGCGGGGGTTACGATCTTCTGGGAGTGATATGCAAGAGCCTCGGTAATAATGCCGCTTGCCTCTTCATCGTGGACGTCGGCGGGGATGCAGTACATTCCTGCCTGATATCCCGCAAGACCGCAATAGTATCTGTCCTGATCCTCATTAAGTTTGGGCATGGGGAGAATACCGTACTCAAGATCGGTATCGCGGAAGGTGGTAAGCGCCTTGAGGTACTCAATAAGGAACAGCGCCTGACCGTTGGTGTACATCTCTACCCAACCAACGCCTCCGGAGGTGTGCTGGAAGTTTATAACGCTCTGGTCGTTGCAAAGCTCCATATATTTGTCCACCATCTCAACGGCTGCGGCATCGTTCGCAGTAAGGGTAAGCACGTCGTCCTCAAGGGTGGCAAGGGATTTGCCTGCGGCGTTTATCATGGTGATGAGAGTATCGTCCCACATAATAAGACCGTACTTGTCGTTAGAGTCAAGCTTATCGTCGCCGTTCAGATCCGCGCTGACCTTTTTGCTCATTTCGCTCATAACCTCAACAGTCCACTTGCCGTCGCGCACGATGGTGTAAAGATCTCCCAGATTCTGTTCTGCGGCGATCTTCTTGTTGAAGAAGGTAGCAAAGGTGTATTCTCGGTCAAGGAAGGAGATATCTCCCGTGGTATAGAATGTCTTGCCGAATATGGTAATATCGGCAGTGGCGTTTTGATCCCACCAGGATTTTTCCAGATCAACGTAAGGCACTTCCTGCATATCGGAAAGGAACCCCTGATAAGCAAGCTTGCTGGTATCGAATACCGCAATAACGCCTGCATCGTAAAGCGTGTCGCCTGCGGTGCGGTTAGCCTGAAGACGGATAACGCCGGAGTTGCCCTTGGTGGTGTAATCCTCAACGGTTGCGATGATTATTCCGTACTCATCCTCAACTATGCTGTTGCGGCGGTAGATCGCCTCGTCAAGCACAAGGGAGGTATCCTTATAGTTAAAGGGCGTGGGGGGATTGTTCATCCAGGAGGTGCAAAGAATAGTGAATTCATAGCCGTCAAGGAAATAATCCTCAGGCACCTCAAGAGATTCAACGTATTCGGTGGTAACGGGCTCGGTGGTAACTATTGGGGCATCCGTGGTTATTGCGGGGGTGGTGTCGCCCGTATTGCCTCCCGTGCAGGAAGCAAGAGCGCCTGCAAGAAAAAGGGCGGATAACAACATACATATAACACGTGTTTTCATTTTATGCATTCTCCTTTACAGAACGAATAAGAATATGTCCGATTTCATTATACAAAAACACATTAAAACCGTCAATACCACTGCTGTTAATAAAATATAAAAAACCTCGGTTTTATTACAAAAAACACTTCAAAAAAGTTGATTGCCCGTTTTCGGTGTGCTACAATATAATACGAAAAACGATCTGCGGAGGTGTGGAAATGAAGCTTGCGTTAAACGCTTTTGTAAAATTCGTATGCGGGCTCCTTCTCGTGGGAGTGCTGCTGTTTTTACCGGCGGGAACGGTTTCCTACCCGGGTGGTTGGCTTTTTGTTGCCCTTTTGTTTATACCCATGGCAATTCTCGGTGCGGTGCTCTCGGTAAAAAAGCCCGACCTGCTTGAAAAAAGACTTGATTCCAAGGAAAAGCAAGGCGCCCAGAAGGGAATAGTTGCGCTTTCGGGCCTTGGTTTTGTGGGTGGCTTCGTCGTATCCGCCCTTGATTTCCGTTTCGGCTGGTCACGCGTTCCTCTGTGGCTCACGGTGGTCGCTTCGGTCGTTTTCGTTGCTTCCTACGGTCTATATTGGGAGGTAATGCGCGAGAACGCGTATCTTTCCCGCACCGTAAAGGTGGAGGAAGGGCAGCAGGTAATATCCACGGGTCTTTACGGGATAGTGCGCCATCCAATGTATATGGCAACCGTTTTGATGTTTATGATGATCCCTCTCATCCTTGGGTCTTTTTGGGGATTGCTCGTTTTTCTTCATTATCCCGTGCTTATCGCCTTTCGCGCGGTAAACGAGGAGAAGCTTCTTTCAAAGGAGCTTGCAGGCTATAAGGAATATATGGAAAAGGTCAGATACAGAATAATACCCTTTATCTGGTGATTGGAGATGGTCAAATGGTTACCCGAGGGGTAAAAGCAAACGATTTCGGTAACGGTGCCGTGTGGCGTTGCATAGTGGATCAGGCTATACCGCTTACGGTTGCACAGCTCGTACACCTGCTCTATAACGTGGTGGACAGAATATATCTCGGGCACATGGAGGACGGCGACGGCCTTGCGCTGACCGGTGTGGGCCTTACGTTTCCCGTAATAACGCTCATTATGGCGTTTACTGCCTTGTTCGGAAACGGCGGCGTGCCGCTGTTTTCCATGGCAAGAGGTGCGGGAGATACCAAGAAGGCGGGCAGGATACTGGGTAATTCCTTTAGCCTGCTGTTCGTAAGCTCCGTTATTCTCACGGCACTCGGTTATTCTTTTAAAAGACCCATACTCTTTGCCTTCGGCGCAAGTGAGGAGAGCTTCGTTTACGCACGGGAGTATCTTAATATCTATCTGGCGGGCACAGTCTTTTCCATGCTCACCACGGGGCTCAACGGCTACATAAACGCTCAGGGCTTTCCCCGTATCGGTATGCTCTCCATAGTCATCGGTGCGGTGGTGAACATCGTCCTTGACCCGATTTTCATATTCGTTTTTGGTATGGGTGTTTCGGGCGCGGCACTTGCAACGGTCATAAGCCAGGCATTTTCCGCATTCTGGGTACTGCGTTTTCTTTTCGGTAAGAATGCAGTGATTCCCTTGTGCAGAGAGAATATCGGTATCAGCGCGCCTATCACCTTTGGCATTATGCGGCTCGGAGTCGTTAATTTCATAATGCAGGGAACCAATTTTCTCGTGCAGGCGGCAAGTAATTCCACTTTGCAGACCTTCGGCGGAGATCTGTACGTGGGAATAATGACAGTCACCACCTCCGTGCGCGATATCTTTATGCTTCCCGTTTCGGGAATAGTCAGCGGCGCACAGCCCGTTATCAGCTTCAATTACGGGGCAAAAAAGTACGACCGCGTGGTTTCGGGCATCAGCTTCAATACCGTTGCGGGCTTTGCCTACACCTTGTTCGCGTGGCTGCTTATTCTTGCGTTCCCGGGATTCTTCTTCGGAATCTTTTCGGATAAGGCGGAGCTCCTTGCGCCCGGTATAGAAATGCTTAAGATATACTTCTTCGGATTCGTTTTCATGGCGCTTCAGTTTGCGGGACAATCCACCTTTCAGGCGCTTGGGGATGCAAAGCACGCCATCTTCTTTTCTCTGCTGCGCAAGGCAATAATCGTCGTTCCGCTAACGCTTATTCTGCCCCGTATCGGCTTTGGGGTTGCCGGCGTGTTTATGGCGGAGCCCGTTTCAAATATTATCGGCGGCAGTGCAAGCTATCTTACTATGAGACTAACGGTTTACAGAAGGCTAAAAAAAGCGAAAAAAGGAGAAGCTGATGAGTAAAAAAGGACTCGGTCTGGTATCCGTATCCTTCAGAGGGCACTCGCCCGCGGAAATCCTTGAGGCAATGAAGGACACGGGGCTTACTTGCATAGAGTGGGGAAGCGATATCCACGCCCCAAAAGACGATATAAAAAGGCTTGAAGAGCTTTGTGCTCTGCAGAAGGAGTACGGAGTTGAGTGCTGTTCCTACGGGACTTATTTTCGCCTCGGAGAAACTCCCTTGGGGGAGCTTCACGATTATATAAACGCGGCAAGGCTGCTCGGTACGGATATCCTGCGCCTTTGGTGCGGCAATAAGAACTCCGAGGAATACGGAGATGGGGAGAAGCGCGCGCTTTTTGACGAATGCAAAGCGGCGGCAAGAATAGCGGAGGAGGAGGGCGTTACCCTTTGTATGGAGTGCCATAACGGCACTTATACGAACAGAAAAGAGGCGGCTTTGGAGCTGATGGAGACCGTAGCATCCAATGCGTTCCGTATGTATTGGCAGCCAAATCAATTCCGCTCGGTTGATGAGAATATTCGGTACGCAAAGCTGCTTTCCTCCTATATAGTGAATTTGCACGTGTTTAATTGGGAGGGCAAAAACAAATACCCCCTTGCGGAGGCCGTAGACACTTGGAAAGAGTATCTGAAAAACACGGGCACCAAAACAATGCTTCTTGAATTTATGCCCGATGGGAAGATAGGATCTCTTAAGAGGGAAGCTGCGGCGCTGAGAAAAATTGCGGAGGAATAATATGAAGGCGATATTTTTGTGCGAGCGATCGCGCGTTAAGTCCGTATACGGCGAGGACACCGTTGCGCTTTTAAAGGAAAAAGCGGGACTGTGCACGGAAGTGATAAATAAAGCCGCACTTGCGGAGAACCCGGAAAGATTTTGTGATACGGAGATAGTATTCTCCACCTGGGGAATGCCCCGTATGACTGAGGAAGAGATAAAAAGCTATCTGCCAAAGCTTAAGGCGGTTTTTTACGCGGCAGGTTCGGTTCAGGCGTTCGCAAGGCCCTTTCTTAATTGCGGTGTTAAGGTCTTCAGTGCGTGGGCGGCAAACGCCGTTCCCGTGGCGGAATACACCGTCGCCCAGATAATACTTGCAAATAAAGGCTTTTTCCGTTCCTCGGCGCTTATGAGCGTGGGAAAAACCGCGGAAGCCAAAAAGGCAATGGAAAATATCGGCGGCAATATGGATCAGACTGTGGGCATAATCGGCGCGGGAATGATAGGAAAGCTCGTTATAAAAATGCTGAAGGCGTACAGACTTAACGTGCTGGTTTTCGATCCGTTCCTTTCCGATAAATCGGCATCGGAACTCGGGGTGGAAAAATGCTCTCTTGAAAGGCTGTTTGCAAGCTGCAGCGTGGTTTCAAACCATCTGGCAAATAACGCACAGACCAAGGGTATGCTTTGCGGAAGGCTCTTTGAATTGATGCCCCAAAACGGCACGTTCTTAAATACTGGCAGAGGGGCGCAGGTGGTGGAAAGTGAGCTTATAGAGGTGCTGAAGCGCCGCCCCGACCTTACGGCGATATTGGACGTTACCGCCCCCGAGCCGCCCGTGGAGAACAGCGAGTTCTTTAAGCTTGATAACTGCATCCTCACGCCCCACATCGCGGGCAGTCTTGGCAACGAGGTGCGCAGAATGAGCGAGTATATGGCAGAGGAGTATCTCCTCTTTGCTGAGGGAAAGCCCTGCAAATACGAGGTCACCGAAAAAATGCTTGAAACAATGGCGTAAGCCGCGGAGGAAAAATCACCGAGCCGCCGTTTGGGAGCTTATGTACTTCGGCAGATCCTGTGCGGATGAAAAGCACAAGGCGAAAAAGTAATAGCACAGAGAAAACGCATTTACCTGAACAAAAAACAACAGCGGAGTTGCCACTGAACCGATCCGTTAAAAACGGACAGTGACAAAAAAGACCTCCTATGGTAGAATTAAGAAAACTACCATAGGAGGATTTTTAACGGCAAGAAGTTATCGGATTTTTTGTTTGATGTAAATATTTACAACAAGAAAAATAAAAGGCTGCTCCAATACCACGGTTTTGCTTTTGTGCCGAGGTGGCAGTTTCCTGCAAAACCGCTGTTTAGTCTTGGCGGGTAACGCTGTTTTTAGTGCCGCAAATAAACTCAAGCACAAGCTTTCCGAAAACGCTGTCGCCCGTTTCGTCCTTGCTACTTACGTATGCGCAGTGCTTTCCGTGCATGATCTTAAGGCTTACGCTTTCCGCGTGGCCGAAGTGCTTTAACGTTGACGCGAGAAGCAGGGTCTGCTCATATCGGTTTTCCATATCGTTATCGGATACGATAATAAGCATTGGTGGGTAGCTATGCTTACCGTCAACGTGGTAAAGAGGCGCGGATCCGTCGATTATCACACGCCTTCTGTCAATTCCGCGCTCACGCAACACGTTGAAATGGCAGGTGGGCTGCCCTGCATCGTGCACGTAGCCGTAAACGTCGGATGACTTTATGCCGTGGGCGGAAAGCCACGATTCGTCAAAGCACAGCATTTGCGAGATATATCCGCCTGCCGAGCTTCCGCCAACGTATATTTCCGTTGCGTTCCCGTACTTGTCGACGTTTTCGAATACCCAAGCAACTGCCTTTGCGCTATCGGTCAAAAAATCGGGATATCGGGCGTCTGGATACGTTCGGTAATTTGGTGCAACCACGGCAATTCCGTGGCCGGTGAGATATTCGTAAAGCACGCCCTGCCGACCTTTATCCCCCGCCTCGAGTCCTCCGCCGTGAAAATAAACAAACACGGGAAAGCTTTCACAGTCGGGCAAATACAGATCGAGATACTGTTTATGCTCGTTGCAATAGCAAATATCGGTAATGGCTTTCATAAGCTTCTCCTTGTTACGGTTTTATCATAGTACGTATCACAAAAGTTGATTTTCTGAGGCTTATGCTATCCGGCAAGGTGCTTTTCCTGTTTTTCAAGAAAACGTTGCCGTTCGGTGTCGCTTAAACCGTTGAATTTTGTAAGCGCTTTTGATATTTTTTTATTTTTCGTCAGGCGCTTGGCTCGGCTTACCTGTATGGGATACGTAAATAACGCTCCAAATAATCCGTCTCCCACGCCCTCGGCAAAGGCAAAGCCTTTTGCAAATTTGAGTACGTCTTTGCGATTGGTTTCGTAAGCGTCGGTCAATTTGTAATACTTGTTAAAATTGGCAACTTCAAAAAACGTATAGCATATAGGAACCAATTCCAATATATCAAATCGGTCAAAAGCTCCAAAGACGTAGCCCTGCATGGTAATATCCAAGCGGTCGCCATCCTGCAAACCGTCAACGCGATAATCACACCCGACCCGCAGTGCCGCCTTATCCAGAGAGCTTGTCAAAAATTCGGTAGTTTTTTTAGCAAACTTGTCCTTCCAATTCTTTTCCTCAAATTCAGCCAGAACCGATCTTACGTCCGGCATCATCGGAACAAGAGATAAAGAAAACTCGTTATCAAAAACCTCCGCAATGATAGAAGGGGTCGTCCCGTCCTCGCATATAGCAGGAATGTAATGATGACGTTCTCCGTGGGAATCGGAGATTTTTATTTTGCAGTCAAAAACGCTTTCTTTCAGCACGAGAGAAATTTTCACGGAATCACCCCCCTTTTATTTCATTGTATCACGTTTGTTTTGAAATGTAAACTGTTGCGTATTTGGTTTTTCGTTTGCAGATACTAACGCCGCGATTTGACGTTTTGCGTAGGGGCGAGCAATGCTCGTCCGCGAAAAAGCCAAACCCGAACGGACGACCAATGGTCGCCCCTACGATCGTATTTGCGAAAGAGGAGATTTTATATTTTTGACGGAAAACAGTACCTTTTGACCTATACATAGCAAAAGCGAGGTGAGGCTCACCTCGCTTTTATCTATCTATATTGAATTTTTGAAAAGCACTTTGGACGGATTTTTTAACACAATTATATCGTTGCTGTATATTTTCCCAACCAATTTCTGATGTATTGTCAGACACGGTGCAAGTGAAATCCAAAAGTGTATTAACAGCTGTTTTTAGCAATTCGTTTAAATTTGATTTGCTTTGAATTAAATAAATTCCACCATCTTTTTGGGATAATGTGCGTCCTGCAAAATCTTCTAATATTAAAATCCGTTGGCGCTTATTTAAAGTGGACGATATTTCGATGATTGTAGAGAGTAGTGTTTTAAAGTGATCTTCAACAAGATTTTTTGAAGATGAAATCAACCTTATAAGATTTCCGGCAATTATCCACCGGTTATCTGCATTGTCATTTATAAGTGATTCAAAATCTTGTGCAATAAGCTCTTGACGCCAGAGTTCTATGGTGGATTCACTTAAAGTGCGATATTTTTTATACTTATGAGGGTCATCTCTATCCATTGATATGCCATCGCCATGATGATAAAAAAAGAATTCTTTTATGGTGTTTTCATTTTCGATCTGTTGTGTTTTGGTATTAGAAAAAAATTTTAATAAAGACACAAACTCACCGCCTTTAGCTCATTATATCACAACAGGTTCAAAAAGTAAATTAATTCATTATAATTCTCCACCCTTAACAAATAATAGTATCACGATTTATAAAAAATATGTAGGGCCGGCGCCCGACAGCCGCAACAATTCTTCGAATTCAAAACGGGACGTCGAGGCGCCGTCCCCTACCAAATGAGATAAGGAGTTTTTATATATGAAAGCAACAGGAATTGTAAGAAGGATCGACGACCTCGGACGAGTTGTTATTCCGAAAGAGATCCGCCGCACCATGCGTATCCGCGAGGGCGACCCGTTACTGATAACACTGACACCCATAAATCGCTTTTGTGATGCCATATTTCGCCTTGCAAAACGCATTTGAATTGATAAAACATAGCCGCATAACTGTCAATGCGCTCATATGGCTTGCTGAAATCTCCCAAGTTGATGATTGCGGATGGATGTAGTCCCAAATATATACCGTGAAATTCGACGTCCTCTAGGGAGATTCTTGGTTGCTTGTATAGTTGTTCATAGAAAACTGTGTGTACCTCTTTTGAAATTAAAGCAGATTGGTTGCTTTATAGCTTGAAATTATATATTTATATCCGTTATTCGATTCATTTTAGCATTGATTAGCTGTTACAACACTATATTATAAGTTCATATACAAAGATTATTTCGTATCTATATTAATGGCTGTTATTGTTGGTGAACTTTATTTACCTTTCAAACCTAAATATAATGCAAAAATGGCGAGTAGGGGAAGCGGTGTTGGTTTTCTAACAGTTGAAACACAACACAAAAAAACTTCTGATTATCTCTTGACAAACTTCTTGTATTGCGATATAATTAACCAGCAACAAACTTCTGATTAAATTGAATAACAAAAAACTGCCGAAGAGATACGTTGAACTTGTTTGATAATCAAGATGAACCTGGCAAATCAGTGCGATAGCGCATTGATTTGTCGGGTTTTTTGTTTTCTGTTTTATTTTTAACCCTGACAGTTTTTGTCAGGATTAACTTTTAGAATACTCACAGAAAGGGGGTGGAGAAATGGGAACTGCCGAACGAAGAAAAGAAATAATGCGGTGTCTTTGCAGAAGAAAATACGAAACAGTTTCTAACTTAGCTTTTGAGTTCGGCGTTTCCGAAAGAACCATCTTAAGGGACATTGATGAACTGAGTGTTTCGGAGCCCATATACACGCAAACCGGAAGATACGGCGGTGGTGTGTACGTAATGGACGGTTATGAGTATGGGCACATGTATATGTCAAACCAAGAACTGAGTCTGTTACATAAGGTTCTCAGCTACTCAGAGAAAAAAGAAATATGTGCTCTGAGTTCCGACGAAATAAAGACACTTACATTGATGATCGCAAAATACACAAAACAAAATTACAGAAAGGAACAACAATGAAAAAAGGAGAAAAAGAATTATTTTTGAAGCTGTGCAGCTTCAAGGGAACAGATCTCAAGCCTGAAGATCTGAAAAATGCAACTGCAAACGTATTGGGTATGCTGTTTTTTAACAGGATGCATGGTGTTGCGTACGGTGTGTTGAAGGAGCATGGGATACTCGGCAAGGTCAACCGAGAATTCCGCAATCCCATTTGCGGAGCTTGGGAGCAAAATAAAGAAAAGAACGAAAGCTTCTTTGCGTGTGTTGACCGTGTGAACGCCTTGCTTTCCTCTTGTGGCGCTCCGTATGCAATGCTCAAGGGTGCGTATTTATGCGGAATCTACCCCGAAGGGTACAGAACCTCCAACGATATCGACATTTTGGCACATCCGAAGGACGTGACAAAAATAGGAGAGGCTTTGCTTGATGACGGTTTTCTGCAGGGAAACATACGCAACGGCGAATTTGTCCCCGCAACAAGACGTGAAATTATCGAATCCAAAATGACACGCGGCGAAACCGTGCCGTATATCAAGGAAGTCAATTTACCGCAAATGCGCTTCCTTGAGGTGGACATCAACTTTTCCTTGGATTACAAAAACAGCATCACGGACGTGCTGTCCGTGATGCTGGAACATACGGCTGACGTTGATCTCGGCAAATACAGAATCCGCACCTTGAATAAAGAAGATTTCTTTATTCATCTGTGTGCGCATCTGTACAAGGAGGCAACAACGCTCCCGTGGGTAGAAATGGGGCGCGATATGTCGCTTTACAAGTATTGCGATATATATTTGCTTTTATCGGAAATGACGGACAAAAAAACGGAGGAAATGCTTGCAAGAGCAAAAGTATACGGTATGGAAAAAATATGCGCCTTTGCGATACTGCAGACCTTAAGCCTTTTCGGCACAAAAAACTCAGTCGCCAAAGGGTTGTGCGAAAAGATCACCGCGGATGAACCGGAGATACTGCACAAGGTAATATCTCCGAAGGAGAAAAAAGAATACGAATACAAAGATCACGACGTAGCAAAACGCTTTTTCTGCGATAACAGAACTGCGTTACTTAAAGAAAGGAATAAAAATAATGATAAAGAAACTTGAAATGAAGGAAAACACATCGGCAGGTAAGCTTATAACCTTCTGCGGGCTTGACGGATGCGGAAAAAGCACCATGATAGCCCATTTGGCAGAAGACCTCGGAAGCCGCGGACACCGCATTTTTATTACAAAGCAGCCAACCGACAGCGTGCGCAATTCCAAAATATTCCGTACGTACACAGATAACCCCAACCATGATGAGTATGACTACAGAAGCCTGTCGCTTCTGTGCGCAAGCGACCGCGTTCAGCACGTGAACAAGGTGATAATTCCGGCGTTAAATGCAGGGTATACCGTGTTTTGCGACCGTTATTACTATTCCTGTCTTGCAAATCTTATTGCAAGGGGCTTTACGGACGATGAATGGATATACGAAATATCCCGATGCGTTGTGAAGCCGGATGCGGCATTTTTCTTTGACGTTCCGGTGGATGAAGCCGTAAGACGCGTAAGAGAAAGACCCAAGGAACGCGACAGATACATAGATATGCAGTTGCAGCATGCCTTGCGCAAGGCTTATATAGATATCTGCAACGCAAACGGCGGTGCGCTTGTCAAAACTGACACAAGCGTAATTGCAAGCTATAAAAAGGTAAAAGAAACCGTAGAAAGGATATTTGACAATGAATGAAAAGGAAAGAGTATTTCAGCTGCTCCGCAAGCTCAGCGGTGTGGAACAGACCGATGAGAAAGACACACTTCTCGGCAATCTCGGACTTGACAGCCTGAATATGATCACTATGCTGCTTGATATCGAAACGGAATTTGAGATCAGGCTACACGAAAGCGATATGAACCCTTATGACCTTATATGTGTCTCGGACGTAATAAATCTGGTTGAAAAATACGTTGGAGGCAGAAATGAGAAATAAAGTAGAATTGCCTCTTGTGGAGCCCGTGTTCCGCACATACAACCATCTGGCGAACGGCAGTGCCGTTCTGTTCTCAAATCCCACGATACGCAATTGGTATCTGAATGACGTATGCAGCCTTTGCTGTACCAAGAAGTTCCTTGAAGGATACACTTCTCCCCAGCTCACGCCCCTTAAGGGAACTCATCACAGCAATCCGAATATTGAAAGGGTCAGCTACAACACCCGTTTTACAAAGGGGTATACCAATTGTATCATCAAGATATTGCTTGATAACGGATATTACGTTTGCTTTGACAATGTAGATGACTTTTATATCAAGGGCAAAAGCTGGTACGGTGAAAAGCATTTTCCGCATGACGGAATGATCTACGGCTACGATGAAGAAAGAGGAACTTACAGCATTTTGGCGTATGACAGCAGCTGGATACACCGCCCGTTCGAGGTTTCTCAAAAGGATTTCAACAAGGCAAGAAATAAGATGAGAGAAATCGGCATCTATTCCAGAATAAGCGGAATAAAGCCGCGTGACACCGTAGTTGAATTTGACCCCAAAAAGATACTGAAAAATCTTGAACAGTATTTGACCGAGCCATCCGGAAAAAGACCCGGCAGCGGCGAAGATATCGTCTGCGGAACAGCCGTGCACGGCTACATAGCAAAATACGTTGATAAGCTGACAAACGGAGATATTCCCTATGACAAGATGGATAGACGGGTATTTTGTATGCTTTGGGAACACAAAAAGCTTATGGCCGAGCGCTTGCGAAAGCTTGAGGATGCGCTCGGTATGGACGCAGGCTGCTGCTTAGACTATGAGGAGATAGTGAGAGATGCGAATAATATGCGTCTGCTGTACGCTTCTCATCACGCAAAGCGCAGGGATGCGGTACTGCCTGTCATCAAAAATACCTTGCTTAAAATATGTGAAGAGGAGAAGCTGATACTTGAAGAGCTTCTCTCAAAAGCGAAGGAAAGGGTGGATGTATGATGCTTTGGAATTACGTGAAAGAAAAAATGATGAAAAATCCCTCTCAGACCATCGGAGAGAGAGAAGCAAGTATGACGTATGAGGAAACGGTAATATTCGCAGAGGAATTTGCAAAAAAGCTTGAGGGCGAAGGGAACGTATGTATCCTTTGCCGTTCCGAGATGTTTGCGGCGATAGCACTTCTTGCGTGCTTTGCCGCAGGGGTGACAGCAGTGCCTATGTCCGCACGTTACGGCGAAGAGCATTGCAGAAGAATACTGAACACGGCAGACCCAAGCGCGATAATAACGGATGCTTACGGTGAGCTTGAAATTATGTGCTTGCACTGCATGAGCGGAGATGATAAAGCAGAGCCGCATCCTGCGCTTATTATGTGCACCTCGGGCACCACCGGCACTCCCAAAGGCGTAATGCTCAGCGAAAGCAACGTTATTGCAAATCTGCGAGATATATGCTCGTATTTTGATATTACAAAGGAAGACACACTTCTTATCTCCCGCCCTATTTATCATTGCTCTGCCATAACGGGAGAATTGCTCACCGCACTTGTAAAAGGAGCAAAAATACGCTTCTGCTCCGGCAGATTTGACGTGACGGAGATCATGCGGCGTGTTGAGAGGGACAAAATAACAGCCCTGTGCGCTACTCCGACTGTTTTCTCGCTCCTTGCGCGTCTGCGCGGGAGGTATGATATATCCTCTCTTAAAACGCTTTGCATAAGCGGCGAGTGTATGAGCGCCGATCTCGGGAAAAGGATAGCAAGGGCATTTGAGGGAGTGAGGATATATCACGTTTACGGACTGACCGAGGCTTGCCCCAGAGTAAGCTATCTCCCGCCCGAGCTTTTTGACAAGCATCCCGGTTCTGTGGGCATTCCGCTTGACTCCGTCAGTATCAAAATAATCACTGCCGACGGAAGAGAAGCCGAATGCAATGAGGACGGAGTGCTGTGGGTAAGCGGAGAGAACGTTATGCTTGGCTATTATCACGCCCCCGAGCAGACCCAAAAGGTTTTAAAGGACGGCTGGCTGTGCACCGGAGACATAGCATATACGGATTCGGACGGACTCCTTTACATAAAGGGCAGAAGCGATAATATGATCATCCGCGGCGGAGTGAACGTTTATCCTGCGGAGATAGAAAATGCGCTCTCGGAGGATCCGAGAGTAAGAGAAGTTATGGCGTACGGCAAAAAGTGCGATGACGAAAGCGATATGATCTGTTTGAAGATCGCAGGAGATTTCACCGACGCTGCGGAGGTTAAGGAACTTTGCGCAGCTCGTCTTCCCGCCTATGCCATACCGTCCCACATCAAGCTTGTAGAATCCCTTCCGAAGAACGGAAGCGGAAAGATACTGCGGGGTAACCGATATGAAGGAAACGAGTAAAGAAAACAGATATCTGCTTGAGAGGCAGCGCGGAAGTGCCTTCTGCGATACTCTGTGCGGTGTTCCGCTGTGCGGCAAAAACGGAGATGCGGCAACGCGCAGGTTTTCCGTTGATTGCAATACGCCCACAGCCTTGGGAACAAACTGCCGCATTTCGCTTTTGAACAACAAGCTTGTTTTTGAAGGGAAGCAAGGCGCTGCATCTGTAAACCTTGGAAATACCGAAATGCCGCACCGCTGTATTGACGGAATGCTGTGCGGCGGCAAAGCATATATCCAAGCCACGCCAAACGGGGCGGTGTTCTTTTGCAGATGCGCTCAGGGAGAAAAGACGGAGATCACCGTAACAACAGATATAGCAAACGAGGCAATACGGAAAAACAACAAATACGTTGCTTTTATGCAAAAGCCGTTCCGCCCGTCTCTGACGGTTGCGGCGCTGTATTCGATATCTGCCGACGGAATGCATTACCGCCCGCTTATTCTTGAGAGTGCATCCCCAAGCATTTATAAGCAGGATATATGCTTGTATTCATCGCTTAGTGTTGAGCATATCAACGTATTTGAGATAAATATGTATGAGCCGAAGCTGATGCAAGACACCACCGTAGAGAGCGCAACCGCAACTCAAAATAACGCATACGGCGCAACGGCGTTTGTGGGCAGGACCGATGAATACGGCGAGCAGTGGCTGTATCTTAAAGCAAATATGCGGTTTTTGAAGTATTTGAACGGCAAAGAGCTCCTCTCCGCAAAATTGCACATTCCCATACTTAGCGGAAGCGGAGAGCATCTCGAGGCTTTTATGCTCCCTTCCCGCTTCTGCAGCTTTGGCTCCAATTGGAACAACAAGCTTGCTTACGTTCCGGATGCAATAGCCAAAAAGAGCACATCAAAAGCAAACTGCGTTACCTTTGATATAACAGGCGCAATAGCGGAAGGGCTGAAGAACAAAAGCAAGGAATCTGCGGGGATCCTTGTCCTGAACAGATCAAAAACAGACTGCGTGCTTCTTGCCACGGGAGATTGCTATACTTTCCCGCAAATGATGGAGATTGAGTACAAATAAAATGCAAAATTTTCTCAAAAAACATTTTAACCCCGACAGTTTTTGTCAGAGTTAAGCTTTATTATGGTGCTGTGGTCAAGGGGAATGTCATTAAGTTAAGAATAAGCCAACCGCAGGATTCTTCGCTACGGAATACCCTTTTGTCATTCTCGAGTGAAGCGAAGAATCTATAAAGGGTATTCCTCTGCTCAAGAATGACGGGCGGTTGGCTTAATTTAATGAGATCATTATAAAGGGGAAGACCGCGATTTGAGTTTGTCCGGACAAACGAAAAACATAAGAAAAACAAGAAAAAAACAAAAAAAGAAAGGAAATTAAAAAACAAAATGAAAAATGAAATTAAAAACCCCATGGAGAGGTATATCTCCAACAATACTTATTCTTTTGGCAACGGAGGCACCGGCTTTTACTGTGCCGAATGCGGCGAGTACTGCCCCTGCGGCAACAAGTGCATCGACAAGGACGGCAGAGAGGTCTGTATTTTTTGTTACAGAAATTCTATCGTAACGCCCGAGCCCGATGACTCGACCCCCGACACCGGTCACACCGGAACGTTTATCTGCAGCCATTGCGGCGGCGAGTTTAGCGTAAACGAGCAGAATTACGTAGACCCCGAGAACACGATTTGCAACGCTTGCTACGCAAAGCTCAACAACCG
>SVSB01000006.1 GCA_015064505.1 Oscillospiraceae bacterium | reverse complement strand
AAAAATTAGGATTCTCTGTCTCGCTTTCTTAATTGAATTTTCCACAACATCCTCGGCAAGCTGTTTATTTAGGCTTGCTTTTTTGTTGTGCGCTTTTTTCGTTGGCTGTTTTTAAGTTTTCAGAACAGCCCCTTCTTCTATTGCACGATTCCTATAAAGGCAATGGCGGCAAGACCTGTTAAAATACCGACGAGCTGGCGCCTTGACGGTTTTTCATTGAAAAATACTATTCCCGTGAGGGTGGAGAGGATAAGTATAGCTCCGTTGCTGACGGGGAAGAAAAGGGTACCCGGCAGAAGATTTGCAAGAGAAAGATTGAGTCTTATGTAAATACAGCTTGTCACTCCGTTTACAAGCATATATTTTACGGCGGTGCCGCAGACCTTGGGGCGCGGATTTGCGGTTGCTTTGTTAGTAATAAGAGCCATCGCTGCAAGCATAAGAGAAGAAAGCATTGCCGCGAAGAACATCATGGAGTTCATATTATGGGAAACGGTGGAGCCGCCGAAAATGCGGTAGAAGATTCCCATTCCGCCTCCCGCAAGGAACATCAAAAAGCACCAAAGCATCCATTTCGGTGATATTTTCATGCCCGAGTCCGTTTTCTTTGCCCGTAGATCTATGCAAAGAAACAGAGCAATGAGAAGCACGGCAACGCCGCAGAGATAGGGAATGGTAACGGTATCTCCTTCAAAGATCACGGTATATCCCGTTGTGATAATAAAGGCGCAGGCACCAACGAGCGTTGTTACGGCAACGGGGCCGCTTGAGTAAGCAAACAGCTTGAATACCTGGAAAAGGCACAGCAGCGCCGCGTAAAAAAAGCCGTAAAAAACCGTTTGCCTATCAAATTGCAAAGTGTTCGTAAAAGTACAAAAGAGCAAAAGCAAAATGCTCCATACGGCTTGGGTGCCGCTATTGAACAGAAAGAGATCTCCTGCGTTGTCAAGACCCTTATTTGCGAATTTGTGCAGAAGTGAGCTGTTCGTGACAGCGAGCAGTACGGAGCATACCATTAAAAGATAATTCATAAAAAGCCTCCGCGTTTGCCAATGATGAAAAAGGCAAAACATTAAAGTTTTTAAAACAGCTATTATTTAAACAAATAAAGAAGAAAAAAGCAATACCCGAACCGTAGAAAAATTAAGTTTTGAGCGGAAAAGTACAAAAGCGGACAAAGAGTATATTTACAAAGAACGAGCCGTTGGATATACTGAAACCGTAAGGTGTAAAAGCACCGCAAATAAAGATTTTTTATGAAAGGGCACGGGATCCCGTGCAGGGTATTTATAATGACCATAAGAAAAGAGGCCGAGGCTGCGATCATCGCACGCACGGATAAGCTGCGCGATACTTACCACCAAACGGACGTGTTCAAAAAATGGCTCGGATATCACAGAGTCCGCCGCCAGATGCTTAACTATATGCGCTCCTACGTGAAGAACGAGAGAGGCGCTTACACAAGCCGCCTGCGCCGCGCATACGCGGAGGCTGATATTCTTTATAATATGGCTCCCGTGGTAAACGACGGTGAGCTCATCGTCGGTCTGCCCGATCATTCTCCCCTTACCCCCGAGGAAACTGCGGAGTATCAGGAGCTTGAAAAGATCATGAAGGCGGCACCCGATACGGGTCGCCTTACCTCCGGTCACATGGCTCTTGATTTTGAAAAGCTCGTTAAGGTGGGCGTTTCCGGACTTCTTAAGGAGGTACAGGAGCGCCGTGCGGCACTTGATCTTAACGTGCCCGAGAATCTTACCAAGGAAGAGTTTTACGACGGATGCGAGGAGGAGCTTAAGGGTCTGCTTGACCTTGCTCACCGCTATCAGGCGCACGTTGCCGAGCTTGCCGCCAAGGAAGAGAACGCGGAGCGTAAGGCAGAGCTTGAGCAGATCGCGGAAAATCTTAAGGTGGTTCCCGAGTTCCCCGCACAGACCTTCTATCAAGGTCTTCAGACCATTCATTTCTACATCTTCAGCCTTTGGGAGCTTTATTACTTCGGCAGAGTTGACAGATATCTTTATCCCCTCTACAAGGCAGACCTTGAGGCGGGTCGCATAACCTACGAAAAGGCAGTTGAGCTTTACGCTTGCTTTATGCTTCTTCCCGAGGCTTATATTCTGCCAAACGTTGCTTTTGACGCAATGCTCGGCGGCAGGGACAGAGAGGGAAATCTTGTTGAAAACGACGTTACCTATATCTGTCTTGACGCTATTCGCTTTGCCCACAGCGCAAACGGAAAGGTAACTCTTGCCGTTTGCAAGGATACTTCCGAAAAGCTTTTGCGCCGTGCTATTCAGACCAATGCGGCGGGACTTACTCAGCCCGCGCTCTTTAACGACGATCTTATAATCGAATCCTTCCTTTCCTACGGCGTTGCTATCGAGGATGCAAGAGATTACTGTAACACGGGCTGTGCGGAGGTTACCCCCTGCGGAGCTTCCGGATGCTACGTGGTTGCTCCTTACCACAATCTGATGCAATACTTCCTTGAAACCATGCAGACCTCTCCCGAGGGAGAGACCGAGGAGAGCTTCCTGCAAAGATACGAAGCGCACGTACGCAAGAATATCTTTGAGCATAATCTGCGACTTAACCGCAGAATGCTTGAAAGATCCCGCGTGGGATGTGATACCATGCGCGCCTGCTGTCTCGTTCACGATTGCCTTGAGAGCGGCCGATCCATTGACGAGGGTGGTGCCAAGTATAACTTCACAGAGCCCAATTTCCTTGCCTTCGGCAGCGTTATCGACTCCATCCGCGTTCTTCGCGAGCTGGTGTTCTCCGGTGAATACACCATGAAGGAGCTGCTTGATATTCTGGCAAACGATTATAAGGATAACGAGGCACTCCGTCAGCGCATCATCAACCGCATTCCTCACTTTGGTAACAACGAGGAATCCACCGATAAGATCGCTTCCGAGCTTTCAAGAATGCTTGTTCGCTGCTGCGAGGGAATAACCAATTACAGAGGTGAAAAATCCCTTATCCCCGGCGTGTTCTCTTACGTCGTTCACTCCAAGTTCGGCGCGCAGACGGGCGCATCGCCCGACGGTCGACACGCAGGATATCCCCTGTCCTCCGGCTCCAGCCCCGTACAGGGAAGAGAGATGAACGGCCCCACCGCCGCCCTTCTTTCCAATACTGCATGGTCACATAAGGAATATCTTGGCGGCGTTGCCATCAACGTTAAGTTCTCCGAGGGACAGATGAGCGGAGAGAACGAGGACAGAATGGTTGATTATATCCGCGTGTTCCTTGAAAGAGGCGGATATCAGCTTCAGTTCAACTGCGTAGATACGAAAACGCTTCTTGCGGCGCAGGAGGATCCGGAAAAGTATTCCGATCTGCTTGTAAGAGTCGGCGGCTTCTCTGCTTACTTCTGCAAGCTGCCCAGATATATGCAGCAGGAGATAATAGACAGAAATGCACACAACTTCTGATAAGGAGCCTTGCGGCATCATCACGGGAGTTCAGCGCTTTTCAATACACGACGGTCCGGGTATTCGGACCATCGTGTTTTTGAAGGGGTGTCCTCTTAAGTGCCGTTGGTGCCACAATCCCGAAACACAACGCTTTTCCCCCGAGCTGATGATAAATTTTGAAAAATGCATAGGCTGTGGGGCTTGCGCTCGGGTATGTAAAAATCATATAATAGAAGACGGGGCACATTCGGTTATAAGGGAGAACTGCACTGCCTGCGGACAGTGCGTTGCCGCTTGTCCGTCTGCCCTTGAAATCAGCGGAAAAAAGGTAACGGTAGACGAGGCGCTTAAGCCGGTTTTTGATGATATCCCATTTTACCGCGAGGAGGGTGGACTTACCCTTAGCGGCGGCGAGCCTCTTGCCCAAGGAGAGTTTGCTGTTGCGCTGCTGAAAAAGGCAAAGGAGAAGGGAATCAGTACCGCCGTTGAGACCTGCGGAATGTGCCATAGCGACGTTCTGCTGCGGGCGGCGGAGTACACGGATTTTTTCCTTTACGATATCAAGGAAACGGACGGAGAAAGGCACAGAGAGTTTACGGGCGCCGATAACAGCCTGATACTTAAGAATCTTTCTTTGCTTTCCGCCGTGGGGGCGCGTGTTATACTGCGCGTTCCCGTTATTCCCACGGTAAATGACAGAGAAGAGCATTTTGCCGCCGTTGGCAGAATTGCAGATGAGAATTCTGCCGTCTGCTCCGTGGAGATACTGCCCTATCACAGAGCGGGTAATCCCAAATATCCCAAGGTGGGGCTTGACGCTACCGAATTCCCCGTTCCGTCAAGAGAAGACTCGGAACGATACGTCAGCCTTGTGGCGAAAAACACGTCCAAGCCCGTAAAGCTGAAGGTATAGCTTTACTGCAGAAAGGATCTTTAAATGCTGTTGAAGAAAAACAGAATTTTTGCGTTGCTTTTTATATTGGTGCTTGCCCTTGCCGCTCTTTCTTTTGCCGTATCGGCAGATGAAGAGGTGGTGTTCGTCAGCGCCTCAAAGGGAAGCGACAGCGCAAGCGGAACGGAAAGCGCTCCGTTTAAGACCGTCACGAAGGCACTTGAGGCACTTAAGGACGGGGGTACCGTCGTTATCACTGACAGATACGAGTTTGCCGATAAAACGGTGCTCGTTTCCGAGGTGCCCGTTTATACCGCGCCGAAATATAACGGCAAGGTGACCTTTACTTCCGTATACGGCGGTAAGGACTGGCGCCAAGACGGAGCAGAGCTTGCGTTTAGCCAAAAAACCGCATTCTCCCTCGGTGGAGATACGGTCTTTGACAAGCTTACTCTTTCAAGCACCGGAGAAGAGGTCTATATCGTTGCTAATTTCAACGAGCTGACCTTTGCAAGCGGATTCGTTTCCGTGGGCGCAAAGAGTACGGATAAATTCCTTTACGCCGTCGGCGGTTACTTTGCACCGCAGAATATGAATATGGATGCAAAGCTTGATCCCCGTGTAACGGTAAACAGCGGTAGCTTTAAGCGCGTTATCGGCTTTTCCCTGTATACGGGTAAAGGAACGTACACGTTCTCGGGTACTGCTCATATTACCGTGAACGGAGGAGATATCGACCGCGTTTACGGTGCCTCGGCTGTAAATCATTACAGCGGCAGTCTTGAATTTATTATGACGGGCGGAAGTATCGGCGAGCTTTACGCAGGCGGAGATTCCACCCGCAGGCTTAACGGCTCTGCCCTCATATTTATGGGCGGCGGAAATATCGGCACCCTCAACGTAAACAACGTGGTGGGTAATGCCGCAATAGTTCTTGACGGCGGTAAGATAACGGGCAAATGCTCCGTTACCTACGCAAATGAAGAAATAACGTATCTCTCTCAATTCAGTATTAAAAAAGTGTTCTATAATTCCGAGACCTTTACCGAGAGCTTTGCAAAGAGCTTTAACGGCGCAAAGGAAACGGAGAGCTACAAGGATTATAAGAGCCTTAAGGTTTCCGATCTCGTATTCTTTGCGGATCTTTCCAAAATAGAGATCACGGAGGAAGAGGTTGAGCCACAGACCGTTTTCCTTAGCGCAAGCAGAGGCAAGGACACGAACGAAGGTACGGAAAGTGCACCCTTCAAGACGCTTACGAAGGCAGTTGAGTATCTGAAATATTCGGGCGGTAACGTTGTCGTTATGGATAGATACGTAATGGGCGAGGGCATGGTTGACGTTGACGGTATACCCAGATACACGGCTCCCACCACCTTTAAACCCATAGTTATCACCTCCGTATACGGCGGCAAGGATTACCGTACTATCGGCGCCGCTCTTCACTTTCCGAAGAAGAGCACCTATTGCCTTGGCGGTGACACCACCTTTGATAACGTGGTCATTACCTCGGACGTAACTGACGTTTATCTTGCGGCGTGCTTTAATGAAGTTAAGTTCGGTGCGGGCTTCAGCGCAAAGCACACGAAGGGCACAACGAGATTTCTTTACGCCATCGGCGGTTATTTTGCTCCTGAGACAAACGCGTACGCGGCAGATCTCGATTCCCACGTAACCATAGACGGAGGAAGCTTCAAAAAAGTAATAGGCTTTACTCACGTTAAGGGAATTACAACCTATACCTTTACGGGTACTTCCTACATAACCGTAAACGGCGGTCAGATCGAGCAGCTTTACGGTGCTTCAAATTATAATCACTATTCCGGCAGTACCGTTATTGAAATAAACGGCGGTCAGATAGGTGAGCTTTACGCCGCAGGCGACCAGACCCGCCGTCTTGACGGTGATGCGGATCTGATCCTTAACGGCGGTACGATCTCGGCGGTTATTCTCAATAACACCTTGGGAGATACTACCCTCACTCTTAATACCGCAAAGGTAATAAATATAACCAATACCTACGGAAGCGACGCAATAAAGCAGCTTGCGGCGGGAAGTAAGATAAAGCTTGCATATAACTCCGTATACTACAATGCGGATTGGGTATCCCGTTTCTACTTCTTCACGGACGTGACCACCTTCGGTACCGTATTCGTAAAGCAGGGCGCAAGCGGTGACGGTAAGACCGAGGAAAGTCCCACGGGAGATCTTGAAAAGGCAATGAATATAATTGCCGACGGCGGCGGAAACGTGGTGCTGATGGGCGACTACGGAATAAGCGATTTCAAGGAGCCGAAGCATAGCGGCGCGATCCTTATCAAGGGCGTTGACGGAAGCACCCTTACCCTGAACGGTGCGTACGAGCTTGCGGGCAACACGGGCTTTGAAAAGCTTACCCTGAAGGGCGCGGGCGATTTTTACGCAAACGGCAACAGGCTTACCTTTGGCAAGGGCTTTGATACGAAGGGCAGCTTCAATGCTTACGGCGGAAAGCGCTCCGGTGCCATCAAGGCGGGTGCGACCGGCGAGATAATCATCGAAAGCGGATCCTTTAACGAGGTCTGCGGCATCGGTGGCGGAGATAACGGCGTTACCTACAAGAGCGCAAGCATTTCCGTTTCGGGCGGTAACGTAAAGACCGTGTACGGCTCAACAAGCGGCAAGGGCGTTACGGAGAGCGTGACCGTTGCCGTAAGCGGCGGTACCGTTAACAAGATAATAACCGCAGGAAAGGGCGGCTCTGCAGGCTCTGCAAGCATAGACGTTTCCGGTGGTACGGTAAACGCCATAGAATACGCCCGTGTTTCAGGTGCAGTGGTTCTGCGATACAGCGGCGGTAATATAGGGGAAACCGTTCTTAACGGCATAAACGGAGAAAAGCACTTTAAATACGATCCCGAAAATACGGACGAAAAGACCGTAGAAAAGCTCCGCGGTGTATTCGGCGGCGGAGAGGTGGAGCGCGTTGTATTCGTAAAGGACGGCGCAACGGGCAACGGAAGCTCTGCTGCAATGGCTGTGGGCTCCCTTTCCGATGCGTTTGCCCTTTTGGGCGACGGCGGCGGAACAGTGGTGATTGTTGGTAACGTTACGGTTGCAGACGACACCCATTTACCAAAATCCAAGGGAGTTATCACCGTGACCTCCGTTTATGACGGTGTGAATTACGTAAACGTGGGCGCGGCAAAGCTCTCCCTCGGTGCAGACCTTTCCTTCAACTGTGACGTAAAGCTTGAAAATTTGGCTATAGAAGCCGCGGCAGACAGCGTTTATTTCATCTTTAACGGATACGATGCGGTGATCGGAGAGGGAATTCAGTCCTCCTGCCTTGCTTCGGTCAGCCTCTACCCCAATCTTTTGGCGGGCTCCGAGGGCTCTGATGCCTACGGCTCCTCTCTTGCCGTAAACAGCGGCAAGTGGAATACGGTGATGGGCGGAAACTCTCTGCGCACCAAGCATAACGGAGTAAAGTTTGAGACCGTGATAAGCGGCGGTGAATTCTACGGACAGGTAATTGCCGCAGGACGCGGAGAACAGCAGGGAAGCGCCAGCCTTACCGTAAACGGCGGTACGCTTTATGCAGGTGCGTTCGGTTCATCCGCATCTGCGGAGGGAGAGAGCTTCAGCGGTACGATAAATATCACTCTGAACGGCGGTACCTTCTACTGCAAGGTTGCCGTTGCAACAGCACGTACCTGCGTTGTGAACGGAAAATTCAACGTTGCGGTCAACGGCGGTGATTACGGTCACCTCACGGATATAGACGGCGACGAGCTCTTCGGCGGTAACGCGGAATCCAAAATTACCGTTGGTGAGAATATTGATATCTCATCTGAACTGAAGGGTACCATAACCTATACGAACCCCATAGACAGAGCGGCAGACCCCAGAGCCATACTGGTTGACGGTATGTATTATTACGTATATACCACGGGCTCCGCCCTTGCGGTCTATAAGGCGGCAAATCTTCCCGATCTTGGTTATTCCGCACCCGAGAGAGTGTGGAACGCAAAGGACCCCGCCGTTTCCGCGGCGCTTGAGGGAAGAGATGAGAACATCTGGCCAACGGAGCTGCAGTATTTCTCCGCAGATGATTTCGGACCCGAATACGAGGGGTATTACCATCTCTTCTCGACCTATAAGCCCTCTGTAAGCGACAGCGGATACGTGGACGGAGAGAACAGACGCAGTTATCTGATGAAGAGCAAAACAAACGATCTTCAGGGAGTTTGGGTAAACCCCGAAACGGGCGAGGAAAACATCCCCGTCAGACTCGTGCACGAGACGGATAAGGACGTTAACTTTGCCGAATGGACGGCGGGTCAGTCCGTATTCCGCTACAACGGAAAGGTCTATTCCCTTTGGGTTGAGCAGAGGGGCAGAGGCACGGACGGCTTTATGCAGATCGCGCGCCTTGCGGAAATGAAGAATCCTTGGACTCTTACGGGACCCATCCTTGATCTTATAATTCCCGAGCTCCCCCGAGAGCGCGAGGGCTACGGCTACAGCTCCGCGCAGGGAATATGGTACCCTGCGGTTATAGAGGGACTTACGCCCATCGTCAGTGAAAACAACGAGCTGTTCGTGGTTTATGCTTCAAGCGGATACTGGACTCCGGGATATAACCTGGGTCAGATGACCTTTAAGGGCGGAGATCTTTTCGATATCAATAATTGGGAGAAGAAGCCGGAGTCCATATTCAAGAAGAACAGTGAGCTTTGCGGCGTTGGCGGTCCTAACCTTATGACCTCCCCGGACGGAAAGACGGATTACCTTCTGTACCACGCGTACTTCGGCCCCGATACCTCGGGATACCGTTACTGCTTTATGGAGCCTTACACCGTTGATTCCGACGGCTTCCACGTGGGTCAGAATTATTCTCCTTCACCCCTCAGCACCGCCTTTGAGGTAATGCTCAACGGCACGCCCCTCTTTAAGAAGATAGGCGGATTTGATAACTGGGACGGCAACTTCCTTGGAGTTGACGAGGGTTATACCGTCAGAAAAGCGGAAGAAGGAAAGCTTGATATCAAGGTTTACGGCGGTAAGAGCTATGATGAAAGCTACGGTGATATAGCTTACAGCTATTCCGCAAACGGCACCGACTTCACGGACGGACTTCCCACCGAGGACGGAACTTACACCGTAAAGGCTACCCTTTCCGGCAATTACGCCTTTAACGGTCTTGGCGGCACGTTTACGCTGACCGTTGATGAGAACGCACCTGTTGCGGTCGATCCCGTTATTCCCGGAGATGCTTCCGACGGGAATGCGACGGTTATAATATGTGCGGCTGCGGCGGTGATTGTCGTTGTTGCAGTTGCCGTTTTCGTGATCGTGAAAAAACGCAAAGCAAAATAAAAAGATCAGGCGCACTCCGAAGAGTGCGCCTGATTCATTTTTCAGTAAATATTGATGCGTCTGTAGTCCGTCGGAGTCATTCCCGTGCGTTGCTTGAATAGCTTGGAGAAATAGTATACCGATGAAAAGCCGCAGGCCTCCGATATTTCGGTTACCGAAGATGCGGTGGATTCCAGCAGGGCGCGGGCGTATTCAAGCTTCTTGTGTATTATATATTGCTTTGCTCCCGATTGATAATAGTGAGAGAAAAGGGTGGTGAAGTATTTTTCACTTATTCCGCAAAGCTTCACAAGCTCGGAGATCTTTATATCGCTGTCAAGAAAGTGCTTTTCGATATGCTCTATTGCGGGCTGCAGCTTTTTGCGTTGCTCGGGGGAAACATAGTCGTTTATCTCGTTTTTCTGCACCAGGGAGATTATTTTGTATATCTCCGAAAATATCTCTGCTTTATAGCCGATATTTTGGTTTTTATATGCGTTTACTGCCGCAAGCATACAATCGCGTATCTTCGTGATGTTTCTGTAATTTGCGCCAAAGGCTTCAAAATCCGTTTTTCCCGAAGTGTGGAAGTTGACTACGAGGCAGGTTGACGGCTGAATCGGTTGAAAATCAAATTCAACGCCTTGAGGAAGATAAAGAAAGGAGTTTGGCTCTGCGATTATCACGTTATTGTTCGGATAAGTATATTTCACGCATCCGGTAAGGAAAACCACAAAAGCATGGCTTTTTCTCGGCTTGAAGCGGGTGAGGTGCAAAGCGTTCAGATAGAGCTTTGAGCACCATCTTGTGCGGGAAATTTGTACATTTTCGAAAAACACCATATAAAAACTCCGTTTCGTTTTTGCGTTCTTGCTTACAATATACTGTATAGATTGTAAACTAAGGGGAAAATATTGTCAATGTTTTTTGCGTAATTACACTACGGAAAACTACAAATGTGCGCTATTATGCATTTATTTTTCTGAGAGGCGTTGCTATAATAAATCAGAAATATAAAAATTCGGAGGGATTTCCGTGTTTGACAGACTGTTTGAAGACAAAGCAATTAACAGGCACGAGTACATCAATGCGAAATGGGATGAAAACAGCGGCAAAAGCCCTGATGTGATGATGGCGGAAATGCGCAAGCATTTTGAAGATAACGTAAGCCGTCCTTACCCCGTTGTATTCGCTGAAGTTTTCAGGTACCTTTTTGAAAACGGTATGCTTGACATAAATACCCGTTCCCCGTTTCCCGATAAAATATGCAACGGCGTTGTTATAGATAAAGTCGCTCACGCGGGAATACTTGAAAAGCTTTCCACCGAGCACTACCGCGCAGTCCTTGATAAGCGCATTCCCGGTGTGCGCAGAATGCGCGAGCTGTGCGCTCTTACGGGAATGGGCATCCCCGATCTTGACGTATGGCACGCGGTGTTTGACTGGCGTCCCGTAGTGGAAACGGGCTTCGTGGGTCTTGTATCCCGTCTTGAGGATGCTAAAGCTGCAAAGGAAGCCTCGGGTGAGCTTACCGACAGACAAAGAGTTTTTTATCAGAGTGCCGAGATCGCCCTTGACGCGGTTCGGATTTATTTAAACCGCCTTTCCTCTGCTTGCAGGGAAAAGGGAATGGATGAGCAGGCGGATATATACGCCGCCCTTACGGAACGCAGACCGGAAACTCTTTACGAGGTGCTTTGCCTTCAGCACGTTATGCTGACGGCGGGAGAGGTTGCAAGGGAGAGAATTCGTTCTCTTGGTTCCGTGGATCAGCTTTGGGCGCCCTTTTACGAGGCGGACATAAGCTCCGGAAGAATGAGCCGCGAGGAAATCAAGACCATGTTCGGTTATTTCCTGCTAAAGATAGCGGCAGAGGAGCGCTATGCGGATCAGCCTCTCTGCATCGGCACCGATTGGAGCGAGGATTCCGTAAACTGCAGAATGATACTTGATTTTCTTGATATCTATCAGCAGCTGAAGATCCATAACCCCAAGCTCCACGTAAGATGCAGCAAAAATATGCCCGAGGTCATACTCCGCAAGCTGATGGAAATGACTCGTGCGGGTGCCTCCTCCATTATCCTCTATAACGACGAGGTGGTGTTTGAGGCTTATGAAAAGATCGGCATCGGCAGAGAGGTATCGAAGAATTATCTGCCCATCGGCTGTAACGAGACCTTTATTCCCAACGTGGAGGAGATGCATATCTGCTCCTCCTGGATCAATATGGAAAAGGCTGTTGAATATGCCGTTACGGGCGGTGAGGACCTGCTTCTGAAGATCTATTTCTTCGGAAGAAGCGAGGAGCCGAAGACCTGGGAAGAATTCCTTGAAACGTTTTACGATTACCTGCGCAAGTTTGCGGAATTTACCATAGACAACATAAATAAGCAGGCTCCCTATTCCTACGAAACAAATCCCGCTCCGCTTCTTTCAACCACCTTTTCAAGCTGCGTTGAGCGCGGACGCGACGTATTTGACTGTGGACTTCCCCTTGCAAACGAAAGCGTTAAGATAATGGCTTTGGGAACCACGGTGGATTCGCTTCTTGCAGTTAAAAAGTTCGTATACGAACAGAAGCGAGTCACTCTTGCGGAGCTGCACACGATACTTAAGAACAACTGGCGCGGCGCGGAGCTTCTCCGTGCTGAGATAAAGAGCGATAAGATCAAATGGGGCAACGGCGAGCCCGAGGCTGATAATCTTGCCGCCGAGATATACGCCTTTATGGCAAAGCAGATAGTTGGTAAGCCCACCGCAAACGGCGGCGTTTACAGAATGGGCGGCGATTCCGTGAATTTTGCGGAGCGCTACGGCAGAAACACGGGCGCAAGTCCCGACGGACGCGGAGCAAGAGCGCCTCTTTCCAAAAACATCCGCCCCGTCAACGGCTGTGAGCATCGCGGACTTTCCGGTCTTCTTGCTTCCTTTGCCGCCATCGACTTTACGGATGCGGCGGACGGTGCACCCTGCGACTTTATGATGCACCCCACGGCAGTGGAGGGCGAAGCGGGACTTGACTTTATGTGCTCCGTAATAAAAATATTCTTCGAGAATAAGGGCTTTTGCATTCAGGGCAACGTTATCGATATAGAAACGCTTCTTGATGCAAAGCAGAATCCGCAGAATTATCCCGATCTCCAGGTGCGCGTTTGCGGCTGGAACGAGTATTTCGTCAATATGCATCCTGCAGTTCAGTCAGACTTTTTGAAGCGAGCTTCGGGAGGAAAATATGAGTGATCCAAGGGGCGTATATTTTGCGATAAAGCGCCTTGAGATACACGACGGACCCGGAGTACGCACGACGCTGTTTTTAAAGGGGTGCCCGCTGAGGTGCCTCTGGTGCCATAACCCCGAGGGGTTGTTCGCACCCCCACAGCTTGCTCATTACTCTCACAAATGCGTAAGCTGCGGCGCTTGCGTTGCCGTATGTCCGAACGGAGCACAGATAATTATTGACGGGAAGCATTATTTCGTCAGAGAAAACTGCAAGGTCTGCGGAAAATGCGAAGCCGTGTGTGCGGAAAAGGCAAATAAGATATTCGGCGAGGCGATAAGCGCCGCCGATATCCTTCCCGAGCTGCTTCTGGACCGTAAGTTTTACGAAAAGACGGGCGGCGGAGTTACCGTTTCGGGCGGAGAGCCTCTGTTGCAGATCGATTTCCTTTGTGAGCTCCTTTCCCTGCTAAAAAAAGAGGGAATACATACGGCGGTGGATACCTCTCTTGCCGTCGACAGAAGAAACGTTGAACGTGCCGCAAGGTATGCGGATACGTTCCTTTGCGATATCAAGGCAATGAACAGCGATCTGCACAGAAAGCTCACAGGTATGGGAAACGAGCAAATCATCTCAAATATCCTTTATCTTGACTCTGTCGGAATGCCGATGGAGATAAGATATCCGTACGTTCCCGGCAAAAACGACGGGGAAGCGGAGAAGATCGCGGAATTTATTTCCGGTCTTAAGAACGTAAGAGCCGTTAAGGCACTTGCATATCACGATCTTGCGCGCACGAAGTACGAGGCACTTGGTATGGATTATCCCATGCCGGAAACGGCGGTACCTTCAAAAGAAGAGCTTGCCGCCGTGCAGTCCGTGCTTTCCTGCGCATTAAGATAAGCGAAAAAAGAAAGGTAAACGCTATGAAAAAGATAATCGCATTGATTTTGGTTATGATCACCGCCCTTTCCGTGGTTGCTTGCGGAGGCGGCGGCACCACCGTTACCACCACGGAGCCCACGGTGACCGATGCTCCCGCAATATCCCCCTCCGATACCACCGACAGCTCCGTTACTTCGGCGCCCGAAGAAAAGCTTGAGATCCCCGAGGGGAAGTTTGACGATGCGGAGTTCGTAGTTATTTCCGCAGGTCAGGTAGCTTACGACGATTTCAGCTTTACCGATGCGGGCACGGAGGTGCTTGATCAGGCGCAATATATGCGCAAGACCACGGTAGAGGATCTTCTCGGGGTCGTTATTAACATAGTCATAGACGAAAATAAGTCCGGCGTAGGTAACGGCTCAGGCTACAAGCGCGTTTCCCGTGCCGTTGACGCAAACGATGCGGATTATCATATCGGTCTTATCGGCGGTATGGACGTTTCCACCCTTGCGTACAGCTCGTATCTGGTTCCTCTCGCCGAGGCAAAGTATATGGATCTGGAAAAATCCTGGTGGGATCAGAACGCAAATACCGATCTGCAGGTAATGGGTAATATATTCTTTACCCAGGGCGACATAACTGCCGCAAAGTCCGACTGTACTTACGTAATATTCTATAATAAGGCACTTGGCAGAGAAGAGCTTAACGGCGAGGATCCCTATAAGCTGGTGCTTGATAAAAAGTGGACCCTTGATAAGTTTGCAGAGCTTTGCCTTGCGGTTTCCGAGGATCTTGACGGTAACGGAACCATGGATATGGAAGATCGCTACGGTCTTTACGCCTGGGACGATTCCATCCTCGGTATGATCAGTGCCGCAGGACAGAAGGTTGCCTCCATCAATGCGGACGGTGAGTTCGAGCTTACCATCTACAACGATAAGGTGCTTTCCGTAATTGAAAAGTTCGGTAACGTTGCTTACAATACTGATTACGCTATTCAGTATCAGCGCTACAGCAATAACGGTAACGTGCGCGAGAAGTGGACAAACGACCAGGCTCTCTTCTGGGCAACTTCCACCTTTAATACTTCAAGCATGAGAGAGATGGATTCCGACTTCGGTATTCTTCCGTTCCCCATGCTTAACTCTGAGCAGACCCGTTACTACAGCACCATCCCCACCTATAACTCCCAGTTCCTTTGCCTGCCCTCCGTTCAGGAGGATATGGATTTCACCTCCATCGTAACAGAAGCGCTTGCGTACTACGGACGCACTATAGTAAGACCAGCGGTATATGAGAAGACCATCAAGGGCACTTACTTCCGCGATGAAGAGAGCATTGCAATGCTTGATATTATTTACGACAGCTTCATTTACGATATCGGTCAGCTTCACCGTATCGGCAATATGAACTCCTTGCTTCTTAATATGTTCCGCGCAAAGGAAAGCAATTTTGCAAGCATCTATGCGGCAAACTCCACCATTGCTGAGCAGCAGATCAAAGCAGTAAACAACGGATACCGTAAGGTAATAGACAGTTGGGCAGACTGAGCGGATCCGAAAAATGAAAAATAAAGGAGAATGGCTATGAAAACAAGAAAGATCACGGCAATACTTCTGGCGGCCATGCTTGCTCTTTTTGCAGTACCCTTTGGGGTAAGTGCGGCGGAAGGCACTGCAATTTCCGATGCCGGTGAGCTCATTTCTCTTATGAGTGACAGCTCCAAATGGAGCGGCACTTACTATCTTGCCGCAGATATAGACCTTACAGGCAGAAGCGGTCAGGCACCTATCGGAAACGCGGAAACCCCCTTTACGGGCGTTTTCGACGGCAACGGCAAGACCATTTCCGGACTTGATCTTTCCGGAAGCAAGTATCAGGCACTTTTCGGCAAGGCTGAAAACGTTACAATCAAGAACCTCACCGTAAAGGGTGAGGTTGAGGAGACCTCCACGAGCGGAACGGAGGTATACGCCGCAGGTATCGTCGGTTCTCTTCGCGGCACTAGCACCCTTGAGAACGTAACCTCATACGTTAACGTTTCCGCTCTCGGCGTTGCAAGCGCACAGGCGGTAGGCGGTCTTGCGGGTAAGGCAGGCTGTATTGCCGATAACGACGTTCTTACCATCAAAAACTGCCACGCCTATGGAAAAATCGAGGCGGGCAGAGGCGTTGGCAGTCTTATCGGAATTCTTTCCGCCGGCGGCGTGGAAGAAACGAAAACTCCCCTCGCTAATACGAAGATAACCGTTGAAGGCTGCAGCGGAAACGGAGAGGTCATCTACTATTCCGGCTCTGCGGCAGGTCAGGCGGGCGGATTTATAGGTAATATCTTTACCTACGTTGCCCACGGCTTCGAAGTAACCGTTTCCGATTGCGTGAATAACGCTTCTCTTACGGGCGTTGCACCCAAGACCCGCGTTGGCGGCGTTGTCGGCTGGATGGACAGCAACGTAAAGACCTCCTTAGATAATCCCGCGGGCGGTACCGTAAATATAATCAACTGCAAGAACACCGCGGAGATCGTTGGTTCCTCCTACGTGGGCGGTATAATCGGATACGTAACCTTCCAGTATCGCAGCGATTTTGCGGTCAATATCAAGGGATGCGTAAACGAGGGCATCGTTTCGGGCGGCGCAGATTACGTAGGCGGTATCCTTGGCGGAACCAAGGGCGGCGTTTACCTCTTCGAGCAGTGCGCGAATCTGGGCTCCGTTGAGGCAACGGGTCAGCACGCGGGCGGTATTATGGGCCACGCTATCAAGGCAAGCTCCACCGCCGGTATGAACTTCACCTTTAACGATTGTGCAAACTACGGCACCGTTACCGCCTTTGCGGGTGCTGCGGGCATATTTGCTTTCTCTGACAGCGACGTTGTTGCAAACCGTTGCTTCAACGGCGGCAAGCTCGTTGTTACGGACTTTGTTGGCGTTAAGTGCGGATTTTCCGCCGCACCCAACGGTCTTAATACCGTAAACGATTGTTACTTTTTGGATTCCGAGATGGATCTGCTTGCAACTGCAGTCTCCTCTGCAGATGCCGCAAAGGCAGAAACCTTCAAAAATTTTGATTTTGCAAACGTGTGGGTGATTGAAAATTCCGTTCCTACCCTTCGCACCGTTGCAAAGGGCACGGGCGACGACACACCCGTTACCACCGGCAATGCAGTAACCGAGGCTCCTACCACCACCGAGGCTCCCACTACCGATGCGGTAACAACTACTGACGCTCCAACGACTACAGATGCTTCCCAGTCTACCACTGCGGCAGATACGGGTGATGCTACTCTTATCATTCTGGTATTTGCGGCTATGGCGGCTACGTTTGCGGCGGTGATCCTTAAGAAGAAAGTAAGAGATCAAGATGCTTAAAGGTAAAAAGATCCTGATCGTGGGAGCAAGCCGTGGAATCGGAGAGGCTATTGCCCGTAAGTGTGCTTACGAGGGCGCGCAAATAGTAATAACGGGCAGAAGGGCAGAGACCCTTGAACCCGTGAAAGACTCCATCGTGAAAAGCGGCGGTGTTGCCCACTGTATCGTCTGGGACGTTTCGGACGTAAAAAAAGGCCCTGCGGTGTTTGCTGAGGCAAGCTCTCTTATGGGCGGCATCGACGTTGTGATAAACAACGCGGGCGTTATCGGAAGAAAAAGACTTTACGACGTTGACGAAGAGGAATGGGATACCATTTTTAACATCAACGTAAAGGGCGCTTTCTTCTGTATGCAGACCGCCTGCAAATTCTTTGAGGAAAAGAACGCGGACAGGGAAGTTAAGGGCAAGATAATCGTCATAAGCTCGGAAACGGGTCATCAGCCCTGCGTGCATCCCTACGGTATCTCCAAATGGAGCGTTATGGGAATGTGCCAGGGATACGCAAAGGCGTTCTTTAAGCGCGGCATAGTGGTGCAGAATATAGCTCCCGGTCCCGTTACCACGGAGATGATGAACTGGACCGAAGGAAAGCCTGCGGATTTCCCCAGCGCCTTCGGCAGAATGGCGTATCCCGAGGAGATAGCGGAGCTTGCAGTGTTTCTTGCTTCCGATAAGAGCAACCGCATTGCGGGACAACCTATTTATATAAACGGCGGACTTAACTGCTGAAAGGCAAAAGCTGAAAACGGGTAAAACCCCTTTCAGCTTTTCGCCGTTACCGGACGCATCGTGCGTTTCATAAATCTTGAAACCAAAAATGGAAAAAATAAAAAAATAAAGGAGAAAACCATGAAAGCCAAGAAACTACTTGCAATGGTGCTTGCATTGGTAACTGCTCTTGCGGTGATTCCCGTGACCGCTTCTGCAACAGCAGTAAAGCCCATATCAAGCGCCGATCAGCTCGTTGAGCTGATGAGCACCCCCGAAATGTGGAGCGGTGCTTATTATCTCACAGCTGATATTGACCTTACGGGCAAGACCCAAAGCCCCATAGGTAGTGCAGAAGAGCACTTTACCGGGTATTTTGACGGTATGGGTCACAGCATTACGGGACTTAACCTCTCCGGTGAGAAGCACCAGGGACTTTTCGGCTGGGTACATAACGCCGAGATCAAGAACTTCTCCGTAAGCGGCACCGTTACCGCCTCCACCACCTCCAGCAGAGGTAACGGCGGCGTTGTGGGCGTTGTCAGCGGCAACACTCTCATCGAAAACGTCACCGCCTCCGTTTCCGTAACCTCCGGCGCGCAGGCAGTCGGCGGTCTCGCAGGCTACGTGTTCCCCTATTCAACGGGAACCGTAAATATCGTTAACTGCCATTCCGACGGAACCGCGAAGGGCACCTTTGGCGTTGGCGGACTTATCGGTATTCTGACCGCAGGCAGAGAAACTAATACGACTAACCCCGTAACCGACGGAACTGTGAACGTTATCGGATGCTCCGCTTCCGGTACAGTGAATTACGTTTCCGCTACCGGCAACTATTACGCTCAGAGCGGCGGACTTATCGGACAGATATCTTACTTCAATTCCGATGATTTCGTAATCAACGTGGTTGATTGCACCAACTCCGCAAAGGTTCTTTCCGCTTCCGCAGACGGTGCGGATAAGGGAAGAGTCGGTGGCATCGTCGGTTGGATCTCCAGCGGTAACGCAAGCATCAAGGTCGTTGAAAACAACGGTGCTATAAATATCGTTTCCTGCTCCAATACCGTTGATCTGAATGCAAGGGCGGGACTTGGCGGAATCGTTGGCGTTGCTTCTATTAGCGACTCCGCAAGTTACGAGCTTAACGTTGTAGGCTGCACCAACACCGGTACTATGTCTACCACCGCAGGCGGATATGACAGCGGAATCGTAGGATGGATAGAAGGCGGCGACGTTACCATAACGGCTTGCAAAAACAGCGGAAACGTAGTCGCTACAAAAACGTCAAGCAACAGCTTTGCAGGCGGTATTCTCGGTTATGCAAGCCTTGTAAGCGGTGCGGCAGGACTTACCCTTGAGGTATCGAATTCCGCAAACTACGGCGCTGTCAGCGGTACGGGCTATTACGTTGGCGGCGTGGTGGGAACTCTTCAGGACGGCGTACACACCGTCAGCAATTGCGCAAATTACGGCAACGTTACGGCAGACCGTGCCGTTGGCGGAATCATCGGATTTGCACAGAGAGCCACTGCAAGTACAAAGTGGAAAATAACTCTTGGCAATTCCTTTAATGCAGGAACCATTTACGGACCCACTAAGCTTATCGGTAGTATAATAGGATACCCTCACGCAAGCTTCCCCCTCACCGCATCCGATTGCTATTACCTTGCAGGATCGGCAAAGCAGGGAAGCACGGTTCAGAACGCCGTGGGTCACGCCACTGCCGGATCCGTTACCACCGATGCAGCCGGATATAATTCTATGACATCCGGCTTTATCGCCGCAGGAGTAGTTACTCCCATGCTGAACGGCGAGCCTTCTTCCGGTGCGTGGGAGCAGGGAACCACTTACCCCGAGCTTACTGCGCTGAAAAACACCGCAGAGGCAAAGGTTGAGACGGGAATCTACGGTATCAGCCTTTCCGTTGGCACGGACCTTTCCTTCAATGCCATTGCAACTCTTGCAGAAGGCGTTGACCCTGCAAGCACCAAGGTGGTATTTACCTATGCAGACGAGACCTACGAGGCAGAGGCAGTTGAGAACGGTCTTATGTATAAATACACCCTCAAGGCGATCGCTCCCCAGTCAATGACCGAGCTTATAACGGTTGACCTTTACGTTGATGACGTTCTCGTCGATTCCGCAAGACAGTCCGTGCGCGGATACTGCGAGAATCTTATAGATGCTGAGTCTACATCCGAGGCGGTAAAGCAGCTTGCAAAGGATATTCTTGCATACGGTGCCGCCGCACAGGAATACAGAAGCTTTAATCTTGACAGCCTTGCAAACGTGGATATCAGCGGTATATCCGATTTTGAAGAGCTTGATAATTCCGTATACGCGGCAAGCTCCGTTGCAGGTACGGCAGTTGACGGCGTTAAGTTCAACAGCGTTGGCGTGCGCTTTGATTATACGAACAGAGTGTTCTTCACCTTCACCGCTCCTTCCGCTGACGGTATTACCGTTTTGGTGAACGGCAACGAGGCGGAGATCACCCCCTACGGCAGCTCTTACATCGTATACAGCGACGATATTTCCGCCACGGACTATAACGATAACGTGGTTGCCGTTCTCAAGGCGGGCGATACCGTTGTTCAGACCGTTACCTACAGCGTTGCATCCTTTATCTACGAGATGCAGAACGATATGGACGGTGAGGAGCTGAGCAGTGCTGCAAAGCTTGCTCGCGCTCTCTATAATTACGGCTGCTCCGCTGTTGCGGCGGCTGCAGAGTAAGGAGGTTATATAATGAAAAACACGAATATGCAAAAGCAGAAGTACCTCCGCCCCGAGGTAGAGATCGTAAAGCTTCAACCCTCCGAGATCCTTACCGATAACGGATTAAGCGCTTTCAACATAGAGAGCAAGACACTTGATTGGCTTTTAAGCTGATTGCCGTTTATTTAAGGAGGACGGCGCGTGCCGTCCTCCCTTTTTTACGAAAGGAATAAAATATGAGAAGATTATTCTGCATTCTTCTGGCTTCTGTGCTTTGCTTCGGTGCTTTATGTGCTTGCGGCACGGGCGGCGGGGAAGTAACCACTGCACCAGATACCGATCCGGTAACCGCTACTCCCACAACGGAACCCCCTGCAACAGAGCCTCCCGTAACCGAACCCCCCGTAACAGAGCCTCCCGTAACGGAGCCTCCTGTAACGGAGCCTCCCGTAACCGAACCCCCCGTAACAGAGCCTCCCGTAACCGAGCCTCCCGTAACCGAGCCTCCCGTAACGGAGCCTCCCGTAACCGAACCCCCCGTAACCGAGCCTCCCGTAACTGAGCCTCCCGTAACTGAGCCTCCCGTAACTGAGCCTCCCGTAACCGAGCCTCCCGTAACGGAACCGCCGGTAACCGAGCCGGTTACAGAGCCGGTTACAGAGCCGGTTACAGAGCCCGTAACGGAACCTGTCGTTCCTCCGGTGATCGAGCTTGACGAGCTTGAAAAGCTCATAGAAAACGGGGAAGTGCTTAAAATCGCTTGTATAGGCGACAGTATTACTCAGGGTACAGGTGTTCAGGATTTTGCGCGTGACAGCTATCCCGCATATCTGCAGAGACTTCTTGGCGATAAGTATCTTGTCGGCAATTTTGGAAAGGGCGGGTCTTATGCGCTTGCCGCAGATCACAAGTATAATGCAAAAAAGGATAGACCGGAGCTTTCCTACAAAAACACTCAGCACTATAAGGATAGTATTGCGTTTGAGCCGAACGTTGTAGTCATTATGCTTGGCACCAACGATATGAGCAGTATGTCCTGCGTTGATGCCACGGTGGAATTTAAGAAGGCTCTCGTTGCCCTCGTTAAGGATTATGAGGCGCTTCCCACCGTTAAAAAAATATACCTTATGAGCAATATATTCGTTCCCACATCCAGCACGGCGGTGCAGCTTTCAAACGGTTTTATGGCACAGCTCGTTAAGGAAGCCGCCGATGAGGCAGGCTGCGGCTTTATCGATATGTGGAAGATATCCAAGCCCTATATAAACGTTTATATGCATTACACGGGTGACAGACTCCATCCTCGCGCCGAGGGCTACTCGGAGATGGCAAAGATAGTTGAAGCGGGACTTCGCGGTACAGAGGCTGACGTTGCGGTTCCCGAAAAGTCCGATAGCGGAGTGGTGTACGTAAAGACGGGCGGCAACGAAAAAGGCAAGGGCGAAACTCCCGAAAGCGCCGTAAACACCATTTCAAAGGCAGTGGGACTTCTGCGTGAGAGCGGAGGCACTATCGTTATCTGCGGTGAATATAAGACCACCTATAACGAGTTCATGCCCGAGAATTTCAAGACTATTACTCTTACTTCCGTTTACAACGGAGTTGATTACCGCAAAACTAACGGCGCGATCATCCATATGGCACATTCCTTCTCCCTGCACGGAGATTTCGTTATCGACGACGTGGAGATGGTAGTTGAGGCCAACAGCCTGATGCTCATCTGCAATTATAATGACGTTACCATCGGAAAGGGCGTTAATATTACCCTTGGAAGCGGATTCAAGACTTATCCTCTCCTGCTTGTGGGAATGAACGTTGCTGTGGGCGGCACTCCCCTCGAAGCTATTTCTTTGGACGGAGAATGCAATATTGAAGTAAACGGCGGTACCTGGGTATATATCCGTTGCGGCAATCGCAGAAGCCTGCCTGCTCAACCCTTTGGCGGTATTACTAAGAACGGCAAGCTGACCGTGACCATAAACGGCGGTACTTTCCTTAACGCCGGCTCTACATTACATACTTCTGCCGTGGGAATGAACTCCAATCACGGCGAGTGTAATCTTATTATCAACGGCGGCACCATAAACGGTAACGTGCTTTGCGTCGGCAGAGCGGGAACTACCACGACTACAGATAAAGCTGAGATGACCGGTACCGTAAACGTAACCGTCAACGGCGGCGAGATAAGCGGCAAGATCATTGCGGCAGTAGATAATACTAACGCAGTAAGCGGCAGCATCAACGTAACCGTCGCAAGCGCTTACGCAGATAAGCTTCAGGGCGATTTTACAAACAAGACGGTAAAGTAATACAAAATAAAAAAACAGCGGCGCGAGCCGCTGTTTTTTTGACCGAACTTGTAAGCCGGGTTCTGTGGATCGCAAAGCGAAACCGCGATCATCTGTCTGTGAGCTGCGTTACCGCAGCCCTCAAAGCTAAAAGCTTCTGCCACCCGCGGAAACGTGACGGGCCGCCACTCGGCAAAGCCGATTCCGCATACGGTGTTGCTTCGGATAGGGTTTACAGGATCCCTGTGTTACCATAGGGATCGGTGAGCTCTTACCTCGCCTTTCCACCCTTACCTGCCAAAGGCAGGCGGTATATCTCTGTTGCACTTTCCCGGGAGTCGCCTCCGGCGGACGTTATCCGTTATCCCGCCCTGTGAAGCCCGGACTTTCCTCATGGCAATACCTTTCGGCAACATGCCACGCGATCGCGCCATTCGGTCATTAAATTTTATCATTGAAAGCTATTTTTGTCAATAGCTAATTACCCGTTGCCCTTTCCGTTACCAAATTTTGTGCGTTGAAAACCACCCCTTGCCGTGGTAGAATGATGCCACAGAAAGGACGGTATTTATGAACGCAGGATCACTTCTTCGCACTGCCGTAAGGTCAGCCTTTGCGGCGGTGCTTTCATTTGGCATTTTCTTTACATCGGCACGTGCGGTTACGGCCGCAGACAGCTTTGGCGAGCTTTTGGAGGCAGGTTTTCCGCCATCCTATGCCCATAAGCTCTCCGCGCTTCGTAATGATTATCCCGCCTGGCGCTTCGTTCCTCTTAATATTTCGGCGATGTCTTCAGGCTATACCTTTACATACGTTTTAACAAAGGAAACGGAAGATCCCGAAACGAATCTCGTTTCTCCTTCTGCCGCATACAGCAAGTACAGGGATAATTCTCTTGGCGCTATATACGACGGCGGCTGGTACAGCGCAAGCGACGAAGCGGTGCGTTATTTTCTTGACCCGCGCAATTTTCTTGATGGCGAGCGTATATTTATGTTCGAGGATATTTCCGCGGCTATGCAAATCACGGAGGCGGAGCAGATATGCGCTTCCATACTCAAGGGAACTTTTATGGAAAAGCTTACGCTTTCAAACGGCAAGACCGTTGCCCGTTATCTTGCGGAAATAGGAGCGGAGCTTGGTATATCCGCGCCCTTTCTTGCGGCAAGAATAAGGCTTGAGCAGGGGGTTGGCGGCTCGCCCTTATCGGGTGGCAGCTGCGGTACCGTGCTTGCACAGTACTATAAAAACGGAGTACAGAGAGACGAGCGCGGGCTTGTTGCCGCTCCCTCGTCGGGATACACCGAATCGGAGCTTAAGAGCTACGACGGACTATACAACTTTTTTAATATCGGCGCAAGCGGTACGGGGCTTTTTAATATTTACCTTGGGGGAATGAATACTGCAAGGCAGGGAACGGCGGAAAAAGCGGGCGAATGGGGCGGCGCATCCTGGAACACGGATTGGAAGGGTATATACGGAGGCGCTCTTTGCCTGAAAAATAAGTATATAGACGATTATCAGAATACCTTATATCTGCAAAAATTCAACGTTGATCCCCGCTCCCGCCGTAACTTCTGGGGTCAGTATATGCAAAACGTTATGGGTGCGTATACGGAAAGCGGCTCCGTTTCTGCGGCTTATTCTGCGGCAGGGATAAAGTACGGAGCTTTTACGTTCCTTATCCCCGTATATTCGGGTATGTCGGGAGATGAAAGAGAGGTGCTCTGTGATATAGACAGAAACGGCATAGTTGATGCAAAGGATGCGGAGCTGCTTTGCTCGCATCTTGCAAAAACGGGGGCTCTGTGGGATAAAAAGACCGTTTCCGTTGACGTTAACGGTGACGGCAAGGTTGACAATGCAGATCTTGTGACTATCTTGCGATATGCAAAATGACAAAAAGGGGCTGGAAAAAAAGTCCGGACCGAAAAAAAGAGAAAAAAACATTGAAAACACAAGGGTTTCAATGTTCTAAAAGCGTTTTGTCAAAGGTAAGAAAAACTCAAAAATGAGTTTTTCTGTAAAATTCTCTTTTTTTCTACAAACAAAATCCACACTCGACGTATAATATACGCCTATCGTGTGGATATTTGCCCGTTCCAGCCATTTTTTCCTATCCCCTTGGCTGTTTAAGGGGGTGTAAAGAAACACAGTTTCTTTACACCCCCTTTATCATATAGTGCTTAAAGCTTTTTTACGTCCTCAACGTTGAGAACGAATACGGTTGCGCCGCCCACCTTTACCTCACGGGGCAGACTGCCGTGGTTAAGACCTTGCCCGAAGGATGCGTTGGGGGTGGACTTCTGCGTCCTCGTTACGCAGTGCTTGTGCAGAATCTCCATAACCTCGCTGACGGATTCATCCTCTGTTCCTATAAGCAGAGTTGTGTTGCCGACCATCAGAAAACCGCCGGTGGTGGAAAGACGGGTAACGAAGAATCCGGCGCTTGTAAGAGCGGAAGCGGCAACGGTGCTGTCATCATTGTTTACAATAGCAAGTACGAGCTTCATATTTCCTCCTATAAGATTGGATTTGTTTTACAGGTAAAAGTCAAGGGCTGTGCGGCTGCGCTTATCAAGTGCGTTTATGTCGGGGATCTCAAAGCGGTTGTCGTTTGCATCTCTGAAAAGAACGCGCTTGTCGTGAAGCAGCTTGACCTGATGCACGAGATGGGTTATTTCAAGTATTCTGTGTCCTCTGTCGGTCTCCACGTCGAAGATTATCTTGCTGCGTTGGTCGTCAATATTGTTTATCCTTGTAATAACCGGGATCAGATAATATTCCGCAAGGCATTCAAGGATAAGCTTTTTGTCTGCGGGGATAAGCTCGTCAAGATTTCTTATAAGCCCTTTTTCGTTAAGATCGCTGTCAAGCAGGGAGATATATCTGGTCTGTCCGCTGATGGGGAACAGGCGGCGTGGCTCAAGGTTTTCTATTACCGTGCCGTCGAAAAGCTCCATATCCACCGTGGTAAGACTGCGTCTTTTGAATTTTGCGTTGTTACTGTCAACGTAAAGTCTGTTCATAATAGCCTCCTTAACCCTCAAATCGCTCTTCTTTGCGGTTCTTTTCGGCTTCCTCGCTCATGGTCTGGATCTGTACCAGCTTGTAGTACTTGCCCTTAAGTGCCATAAGCTCTTCGGGAGAACCCATCTCAAGTATCTCGCCCTTGTCAACAACGATTATCTTCGTTGCCCTGCGCAGGGTGGAAAGACGGTGAGCTATCATGATGGTGGTTCTGCCGCTGATAAGGCGGTCAATAGCCGCCTGAATAAGGCTCTCGGTCTCCGAGTCAACGGATGCGGTAGCCTCGTCAAAGAACAGGACGCTGGGGTTCTTCAGCACCGCGCGGGCAATGGAAAGACGCTGCTTTTCACCGCCGGATATACCCGTTCCGCGCTCTCCGAGTACCGTATCGTACGCATCGGGCATACGGGCAATGAACTCGTGTGCGTTTGCTACGTCTGCCGCGTGAATTACCTGCTCGGGGCTGGGATCGTCGGCGCCGTACGCAATGTTATTGAATATGGTGTCGTGGAACATCATGGGTTCCTGCTGTACGTAGCCGATCTTGGAGCGGTAGAAGGTCATATCGATATTGCGGATGTCAATGTCATCCATCAGTATCTCGCCGTCGTAGCCGTCGTAATAGCGCATCAGCAGGTTGATAAGCGTTGATTTGCCCGATCCCGTGGTACCCACGATACCAACGGTCTCGCCGGGCTCGATTACGAAGTTGATATTGGAAAGGGTCTTCTTTGAACGGTCAAAGGAAAAGTTGACGTTGCGGAACTCGATCTTACCCTTGATGTTCTTGGGATGATCGCCGCCCGAGAAATCGTGCTCGGGTTCTGCGTCAAGTATATCCATGATCCTTTCCGCTGCCGCAAGGGTGTGCTGGAAGGAATCGTTAAGATTTGCAAAGAAGTTTACGGGTCCGTAGAAGGTGCCCGTGTAGGAGATAAATGAAATAAGCAGACCTGCGGTGATCTCGCCGGATCCCTCGATTACCTGAGCACCGCCGATAAGCCATATAAGAAGCGAGCCGCAGCTGATAAGGAACGAGGTGATATGGGGGAAGGTAATGGTGATACGTGCGCTCTTGATATCGGTCTTGAGCCATTCCTCGTTGTAGTAATCAAAGTTGCCGATGGTCTTTTTTTCATTGGTGAACGCCTTGATAACTCGGATACCGGGCAGGGTGTCCGTCAGTATGGAGGTAACGGCAGACCAACGGCGCCAGATCTTAACGTAGAAGGGGCGTATCTTTCTTCCAAATATTCTTGCACCCATAACCACGAAGGGAACGGGAATAAGAGAGAGAAGGGTCAGCTTCCAGTTCATTGAAAGCATTATGATGACAATGCCCACGAGCAGGAAGAGCTGAACTATTACCTCCTGGGTTATGCGGAGCATAAACGCCTGAATGGTGGAGGTATCACCGCTTATACGGTTGATAACGCTACCGGTGGAGGTGCGGTCGTAGAAGCGCATGGGAAGATACTGCGCCTTTTTATATATATCGCTTCTGAAGCTCTTTACTATCTTATCGCCGCATATTCTCAAATTGTAAGAACGAAGAATACCCACGGCGTGCTGCAGAATATGCGCTACGAGCAGCGTGATAACAACGGTGAGCAGAAGCTTATGATCCTTGTTGGGGAATACCTCGTCCACAAGGGTCTTGTTCATATAGGGGGAGATAAGGGAAAGTGCGGTAGTAAACGCCGAAAGGAACATGCAGAACAGCAACGTCCACTTATGGGGCATTACGTACTTTACGATGGTCTTGAAGAACCTGCCCTTGGAGGAGCAGTAGATGCAATCCGCGCCGGGGCGGAGAAGAGTTCTTCCGCACTTGGGGCAAACGGATTTCTGCTTTATGAACGCATCCTCCACTATCGGTACCACCTCGGTGGGGTCGGCGCCTTCGTGCATTCTCTCGCAGAAAATGGCAACGGCATCGAAAAGGGATGCGACCTTCAGCGAGAAGCGGATAACGTTCTCGGGCTCGGCATCCTCCGTCCTGCGGATCCTCAGTAACGCATTTCCGTAGCATCTCTTGACAAAGCACTTCTCAAATTCCGAGTATTCCAAGCGCATAGGCTCGGCATCCCCGTCGGTAAACGAGTAGATCGCCTTGTCTGTGGCGGAGAGAAATGCCTTGCCGAATCGCGCTTCCATAGTAAGGTCAGCGGCGACGGCGAACAGCACCTTTTCTCCTTTTGCGGCATCGGTTATACGGGTAATAACCTCCTGCGGCAGCTCAACGTTTGTCTGAAACTGTACTTTAGTTTCTTCCATAACTTCCTCCGGGGCGTGTCACGCGCCAGTTGTCTTTCCGAAAAGGCGGATGTATTTGCCCTGTGCAAACCATCCTTTTTTTGAGTTATGTATCTTATAACAAATAGGGGAGGATAAGTCAACAATATTATATAAAATTAAACTTGAATTCCTGAAAATCTAATATTTTCTGTAATTTGAAACTGTTGACAAATTTGGTCTATTATGATAGACTAAACACGGGAGGTCTACACGTATAGACCGAAAGGAGGCCATTATGAAAGTATCAAACAGCGAGCTTGAGCTGCTCGATATAATATGGGAAAACGAGCCCCTGCGATCGGGCAGGCTCGTCACTCTTGCGGGCGAAAAGCTTGGGTGGAAAAAATCCACCGTGTATACGGTGGTAAAGCATCTTGTTGACAAGAATATAATAAAAAACGAGGACAGCGTTATAAGCGCATTGTACCGCCACGACGACGTTCTTAACGAAAGATCGGAAACCCTTATCAACCGAGGCTTCGGCGGCTCGCTGCCCATGTTTTTGACTGCGTTTCTCTCAAAGGAGAAGATATCAAAAACGGAGGCGGAGGAGCTTAAGCGGCTGATAGACGAATACACGGAGGATAAATAATATGCTCAAGATCTTCGAAACTATCCTCAATATGAGCATAACGGGCGCGGTGATAATCGCCTTCGTTGCGATCATCAGGCTTTTTATGAAAAGACTGCCCCGTAAATACTCGTACGTTCTGTGGATAATTCCCGCAATAAGATTGCTCTTGCCCTTTGCGGTGGAAGCACCCGTCAGCGTTTTTAACTTTATTCATCTGCCCGAGCAGCACGCGGCGGTGGTTACCCCTGCGGATACGACTGAAGCTCCCGTAATTACCGAAGATATCTTTACGGATCCCGTAACCGAGCCCGTAACGGATTTTGACGGGTATTTTGATAGCGTTCCCGACGGCTACCTCACGGGGGAAGGGATGCCTCAATACACGGGCTCCGTATATACCGCCGAAATAATGACTCAGCCGATAACGGACCCCGTCGTTGCCCCCGTAATAACCGACTTGCCCGATGATACCGACGTCCCCTCGGATACTGACGAAGCGGGGAAAACCGAAGACCCCGTTCTGGCGGAAACAAGCAGGGCGGTCACTCTATGGCGTGCCGCCTGCGCTATCTGGGCAACGGGTGTGATAGGTATGCTTTGCTACCTTTCATATTCCTATGCGGCAACCAAAAGCGCGGTTCAATTTTCCTATAAGATCGGCGATGGACTTTATTCAAACGGTCAGATCGACGTGCCCTTCGTTTTCGGCTATATAAAGCCGAAGATATATCTGCCATTCGGCCTTGAAGATAAGGAATTTGCTTACGTGGTTGCCCACGAAAGAACTCACGTAAAGCGCGGAGATCATATTATAAAGGCCATAGCATCTCTTATTCTTTGCGTGCATTGGTTCAATCCCTTTGCGTGGCTTGCATTTAAGCTGATGACCGTTGATATGGAGCTTTCCTGCGACGAAAGGGCCATAGATACCTACGATCTTGAGGTGCGCAAGGAGTACGCGCGCACTCTGCTCAATATGTCCGTGGGCGGCAGTAAGGTGCCCTTCCACGGTATGCTCTCCTTTGGAGAAAGTAGCATAAAGAGCCGCATCAAGGGCGTGCTCCGTATGAAGAAGCCAACTGCCCTTGCCTGCGTGATTGCCGTTGCCGTGATCATCACCGCATCAGTTTGCCTGCTTACCAATGCAAGACAGACCCCGCCCGAGCCTGCAGGCACAACTGACGTTGCCGATACCACGGACGGCACCGATACGGATGCCCCCGATATCACAGACGCACCCGATACAACGGAGCCCGTTGAGACTACGGTTCCCGCCGATACGGATGAGCCGCCTGCGGTTGACGGAATGATAGAAAGATGCTTTGAAAACAAGCTGAAGGATTATACTTCAACTGAAATGAAGATAGGCATCACGGTTCCCGAAGAATGGTCTTTTGATGGGGACGTTGCAACCCTGAACGGCAAAACGGTGTTTTCCTTCATACGAGCATGGCCTTTGGTGCTTGGTATAGACACAAGCGAGTTCGAAAAGACCTTTGAGCCTGCAGAAATAAAGGTTGAGGAGAAAACGGGCGGCGAAAACGACAGCTTTGCATTTTTGTGTCATTCAAAAAATAAAAACGGACACAAATACAGCTTTGTTGTTACTTGCCAAGGGTATAACTTAAGTGTTTGCTTTTATACCGATACCGTTGTTGATATCACTGAGTTTGACTGCGTGCTTAAGTCGGTGCGAGTGTTCAACGGAAATGAAAACGGTATCAGTGATATGGCGGCATTGCAATCAAATAATTTCACCTACAATGTCGACGTTATAAATTTGAATGATGACGTTGTGGAATATCTGAATCGCATAAGAAGCGGAGCGTATTACGAATTTACAATCAATTACGTCAACTTCAATAACAAGTATCTTGTTATATCCGGTGCGCCCGCAAAAATATCCGAGGACGTTCTCGGTTTCTCCGTGACGGAGGATTGTATAAAGTATGCCGCTGTAGACGGCGTGCTTTACACAAAGGATATGAAAACTCTCGTTGCTTTCCCGCCTGCAAGAACGGGTGAGTTTGTTCTTCCGGAGTCGGTAGAGCAAATAGCCGAGAATGCATTTTATAACAGCAAGCTGACGAAGCTGATAGTTCCCGATTCTTCAAAGATAGTGGGACGGATTTCGGGGGTGAACGTTGAGATCGATTATCCAAACGTTGAAAAGCAGGGTGCGGTCGCTGATATTTGCGAGCTTTCGGAGGACGGCAGATATCGCTATTATCTGCTTAAGTCGGGATTGCTGTATTACCGCTTTTATTCTCCCGTTGAAACGAAGCTTTCCGTTGGAGATCTCGTAACCGTAACGTTTAAGGGCAACCCGATCTTCGGTTGGGACGATGAGAATATCACGGTAAACGTGGTTAGTCACGAGAGCGGTGCCGAGGCGGATACAATGGCCGAGCATCAGTGCAACGTCAATATCCGTGAGTATATCTCTGTATCCAACTTTCCTATCTCTCTTAAGCTTCCTTCAAATTGGTCCTTCTCCGGAAGCGTTGCGGAAAGAAACGATATCAAGCTATTTGAGGTAAACGACGTTAGACCCTTTACTGCCGGAATATCACCCGAACGGTTTAAAGTCGGTGACGGATACGAAGTAACCGTAGTTGAAGAAAAATACGGAACTGCTGAGGATTCCTTCGTATATTATGTACACACTCGAAGTCCTGAAAAATACGCTCCGTATACAACTTACGATGCTCATCGGTACGTTGTGGAAAGCAACGGCTGGTATGTAACCGTAACTTTCCTGGATTATGCAGATGTTCCGTTTTCCGTGGTTGAAAGTATACTGCGATCGATCGAGGCGGATCATACGCGTGATAGCATAGGTGCCAGGTCGAACAGTGACGAGTTTGCCCTTACCGTCATAACCCTTGACGAAAAGGACGTAAGCGCTTGTGCCGGAATCCTTAACGATTCCTCTTTTTGGGGAGTGCAATCTGCTTATCCGCCGACGTTGGCGCTATATAGTAAATACCTCTACATTATGCATTCTCCCAACTTTATTTCGTCCAGAACCGAGGCGTACGCCGTATCTGACGATTGCATATTATATACGGTGTCGGACGGTGCGATCTATACCAAGGATATGGAAACTCTCGTTGCATTCCCACCTGCAAGAACAGGGGAATATACGCTTCCCGACGGCGTTAAGTATATCGACGATAACGCATTTTACGGAACGAAGCTGACAACCTTGATCCTGCCTGCAAGCATCGAGCGCCTTGGTGCATTGAACGGCGCAGACGGGGTTGAAGTCAAGCTTGCAAAAAGCGAGATCGAAGAATATAACGTTTTGGGCGAATTGGTGAAGAAAACCGTTACGGCAATCGTAGATGAAAAATGCCATAAGCACGTATACACGTATTACCGCGAGATAGTTCCTATTGACGAAACGTACTTTTACATTGACGGCGTGCTGCAGTATTTCTACAGACGAACTGCATACACAAGCTCTTACGACCGTATCAGCTCCGAATATATGCAATACTATAATGCGGACGGAACGGAAGGGGAGTATACCTCCAAGAAATATGACGGCAGCGGCAGAGTTGTAAGTGAAACGTACTTTGAAAACGGAAAGCCTGTACAACGGGAGTACGTATATCACGACGGTGTGACTCCGTCTCTTATCTACACTGTTGAGGATGCAGTAAAGCATTGGCTTGGAAATACCAGTATGTGGACAACACCTGCCAAAGGCGGATCAAATCCAAAGACGTACAGAGATCTTGTTATCAATTACGAGTTTGAGGATGCGGAAGAGATAAGCAGGATGTACGAAGACGCTGCGGTTGCGGAGAGATTGGGTTTTGAACCCGGTAGCTCCGTTACGGTTGTGAAGGCTGATTTCTGGGGCGGCTGGGAAGGTAACGTGTCCGTTCCCATAGTGGTCGTTAAGGATAGATCCGGAATATACCGTGCCATTGACGAGGTTGACGTGAAAACGTCCACAGTTACCGGAGTGATCATCAAAAAAGGTGATCTCAGCGAGGATAAGAGCGCAAGAGAATACCGCATTTATTCGAACGGTTGGTATTACACGTTTTCTCTTCCCGCTTCCCTTGATTGGGAGCCCTGTGATAAGGTGACTTTAAGTTACGTAAGCTTCGCAGGCAGGAGCCATTTGTATTTTGAGGAGGACTCGGTACAGTATAGAAGATTCACAAATGCAGAAAAGCTTGAGAGTGCACCGATAAGCAACGCAATGACCCAAACGGAAATGAATCTGACGGACTCCACGGACAGTACGGTGAAGTGCAGGGTGAAGCTTTCCCTGCCCAATACCTGGACAGTTTCCGGCGCAACGGCAGCCAGAAGTCAAATAATCCATTTTGCAGTCGCAACAACGATGTCTCCCGCAGCAAGCGGAATCAATCTTGATTTGTTGCGTACTTACAGAGGAGGGCTTCTTAACGCAGTTTCGGAAAAAAAGGGAACCGAAAGCGACCCGTATGCATACTACGTTTACGCAGAGGCTCCCGATTATCCTGATTGGGGTGTTACGGAGCACGTACACTGTTATGCTGTTTTTAATAACGGTTATTACGTGTATATGATGTTCAATGCGGATATCGGTATTTCCCCTGAGACGCTTGACGGTATCTTGCGTTCGGTAAACGTGGGCAGTCCTTGGGATGATACGGTAATAACGATATCTCCCCCCGGAAACATAATAAATATCCGATTGGGTCAAGGCGAGCTTTACGTTAACGTGCAGGAGCTTTCCGCAGAAAACGTCGAGTACCTGCAATCGTTTTTAAACGAACACTCATATATGCCGCAGACCGTTATCACTTTTCCGAACAAGCAAATTAATTTTGCAGCTTCTCCAACCTTGATATCCGGCAGAACGGAACGGTTTGAGTTCCAAGATATGAGCCTCAATTACGTTACCGTGGACGGCGCGATCTATACCAAGGATATGGAAACTCTCGTCGCATTCCCGCCTGCAAGAACGGGCGAATATACGCTTCCCGACAGCGTTAAGTATATCGACGATAACGCGTTTTACGGAACGAAGCTGACGACCTTGATCGTGCCCGCAAGCATTGAGAACATAGGTAAGCTTATCGGCGCTGAAGAGCTGGCGGTTGAGATCCACGAATACAAGTATGGTCCGAGCGGGCTTACCGTTTTTGAACACATCACCAAGCATTACGAAAACAGTTTGCTCGTTTACGAGCGTACACAGTCGTATTATAGCAGAGGTGCTTTGTTTATGGACTCGTATGAATATTATAACGAGAAAGGCGAGCTTGTTGCTGATCCCTATAAGTATTACGATGAGCAAAACAGGCTTTTAACGGAAAAGATATACCTTGAAGGCAAACCTGTGATAAGAAAATACAGCTACGTGTTCGGATTTGATCCAATACCCGTCGAAACGTTGGAGCAGGCAATAGATCACCATTTGCGCGCTGACAGTGACTATACACGAGTTGTCGGAAAAGGCGGACGGAGCGCAAGACAGTTTTCCAATTTGAAGATCTATGCGGATCATGCCTATTCGGGAAAGCTTTCGGCTCAGTATAAAAATCCGCCTGAATCAGAAGAATTCGGAATACTTCCCACGGATAAAGTATGGGACGTTTATATTGAATTTGACTGTGCGGAAAAACGATCTATGGCAATCATTGTGGTGCTTGTGGAACGTGACGGAGTGTTTAGTGTGATTGATGAGATCGATGCTGTGCAGACCCAATAATCCGTAAGACGCGGTATATTACATTTTCATTCTTGTTTCAACCGAAAATCCTTCTCCCGCGGGAGAAGGATTTTCGGTTGATGCTTTTGTCTATTTATCTTCTTTGAAGTCGTTCATATCCTCAAGCTTTTTGTTTATTTTCTTCAGGCTTCTCACGTACAGCTTGTCTTGTATGGCTCCGATTGTAGCTACCACAAGCACAACGCTTAATATGGTCGATATCCACAACCGCCAGTTATTCATATCTGACATCCCCGGGTAATAATGGTCAAAATCAAAGGTCAGCAGAAAGAACACGGAGACAAAAAGACCTAATATTGCGCTGCGAACAACACGTTTTTGGGAAAACAGCCTGTATTCGTGAACCACGCCTTCGATGATCGCGCCGACACCCGTCGTCAACACCATCCACTCCAAAAAATGAATGCAGATGTTATCGTAGAATTTTGAAAGTATCAGAGTGAGCAAGGTAACCACTCCCATAGCGAAAAACGCATCGTGGATCCACTTTAGTATCTTGTTACGCATATTCACACCCCCAGTTTTTCGCGGATATCGGGAACGTAAAAGCGAGATATGATTATCTTTTCGCCGTTTATCAACGTTCCGATAAGCCGCGCGTTTTTGTCCTTCTTTATGCTTCTCACCTTGCGGAGATTTGCAATAGTGCTTTTTGAAACCCGCGCAAGGTATGAGGCGTTCAGGCTTTCTTCTATCAGGTACAGCTTGGTTTCGCATCTGTACGTATTGTTTTCCGTGTAAAAGAACGTTTTTCCGTCAACCGTTTCAAAATAGTAAATATCGGATATGGGAATGAAATACGTTTCGCCGTCCTTTTCGCCTGCTACCGTCCTTCCCGCCGTGCCCATATTCGATATAAGCTCACGCAGCTCCGTATCTATCTCGCGGCAACGGATGATTATTTCCGTTTCATTACAGGTCGGGTCCTTTTCAATGTGTATCTTCACGGTATCGCCTCCTTGCGCTTTTATCATAATATAACAACGCCGAAAAATCAACGGCTCTTACGGTGAGTTGCCGTAATCAAGGGGCGTTATGCAAAAAACGGGATGCCGCGCGCGGCATCCCGTTTTCGGTGCTATATCTTTTAAAATTACTTGGTAAGTCTTGCTTCAAGAGCCTTGAGCTCGTCGTGAAGCTCTGCGGGAACTCTCTCGCCAACGAGGTCGTAGAATTCCTTGATGCCCTTAACGTCCTCAAGCCATGCCTCGGTATCAACGGAGAGAAGCTCGCGAACGGTGTCAACGGTGATGTCAAGACCCTCAATATCGATGTCCTCTGCGTGAGGAACGTAACCGATAGGAGTTTCAACAGCGTCGATCTTGCCCTCGCAACGTGCAAGGATCCAGAGAAGAACGCGCATATTGTCGCCGAATCCGGGCCAGATGAAGTTGCCGTCCTTGTCGGTACGGAACCAGTTAACGTTGAAGATCTTGGGAGGATTGGGGATGCGCTTGCCCATGTTGAGCCAGTGAGCGAAGTAATCACCCATATTGTAACCAACGAAGGGACGCATAGCCATGGGATCGCGGCGAACAACGCCAACAGCGCCGGTAGCGGCTGCGGTGGTCTCGGAAGCCATGATGGAACCAACGAAGGTACCGTTCTGCCAAGAGGTGGACTGGTATACCAGGGGAGCGGTACGTGCACGGCGTCCGCCGAATACGATAGCGCTTACGGGAACACCGGTAAGGGAGTTGAACTCGGAGGAGATGCAGGGGCAGTTAGCTGCACTTGCGGTGAAGCGGGAGTTGGGATGAGCGCCGCAGGTGGACTTATCAGCCTTGTTGTACTTGGTGTAATCCCACTTGTTGCCCTTCCAGTCGATAGCGTTTGCGGGAGGATTCTTGTCAAGACCTTCCCACCAAACGGTGTTGTTGTCAAGGTTGTGAACAACGTTGGTAAAGATGGTATCGCGGAGACAGGTGTGAAGTGCATTGGGGTTGGAGTTCTCGTTAGTACCGGGAGCAACGCCGAAGAAGCCGTTCTCAGGGTTAACTGCCCAGAGTCTGCCGTCCTTACCTACGCGGAGCCAAGCGATATCGTCGCCTACGCACCATACCTTGTAGCCCTTCTTGCGGTAAATTTCCGGAGGAATGAGCATTGCAAGGTTGGTCTTACCGCAAGCAGAGGGGAATGCAGCGGTGATGTACTTGATATCTCCGTTGGGATACTCAACGCCGAGGATGAGCATGTGCTCTGCCATCCAGCCCTCGTTTCTGCCAAGGAAGGATGCAATGCGGAGCGCGAAGCACTTCTTACCAAGAAGAACGTTTCCGCCGTAGCCGGAGTTAACGCTCCAGATGGTGTTGTCCTCGGGGAAGTGAACGATGTAACGGTTCTCCTCGTCGAGGTCTGCCTTTGCGTGAAGACCCTTGATGAAGTCTGCGGAATCACCGAGCTCGGTGAGAACGTTTACGCCAACGCGGGTCATGATAAGCATGTTAAGAACAACGTAGATAGAGTCGGTAAGCTCGATGCCGTACCTAGCAAAATCAGAGCCTACAACGCCCATGGAGTAGGGAATTACGTACATGGTGCGTCCCTTCATTGCGCCCTTGTAGAGCTTGGAGAGCTTCTCGTAGCACTCCTTGGGATCCATCCAGTTGTTGATGTTACCCGCATCCTCCTTCTTGGAGGTGCAGATGAAGGTTCTGCCCTCAACGCGCGCAACGTCGTTTATTGCGGTGCGATGGAGGTAGCAGTTGGGAAGGAGCTCCTCGTTGAGCTTGATCATCTCACCGGTAGCGCAAGCCTCTGCGCGGAGCTTTTCTGCCTGCTCCTCGGTGCCGTCGATCCAAACGATGGAGTCGGGAGTGGTCATTGCAGCCATTTCGGCTATCCACTCGTTGATGTACTTGTTCTGTGTCATAGCTTCTCCTTTTTTTGTATATGTGAATGTTTATTTTTTATCAATCTTTATTTGCAATTTGGTCCAACTTTCTCCGTATGCCATTATATCTTGATTTTGTCAAATATGCAAGTGGTTTTTGAAAAAATTCACGGAATTTACACATTGTTCAAATATAATCGAAAATGGGTGTTGAAATCTGTATATAATTGTTGTAGAATTTACTTGGGTAAAGTGATTAAAAGGGCGGTGAACGGATGGAGAGAATACTATCCGCTGTAAAAAGGAATATTTCATTTGCGGCAAACAGAGTATTTCGCGGTGCAAGAGAATTCGCGTGCTTTTTTGCCGCGCTTTTTATTATTCAGACGGCTCTGTGCCTCGTCGCCTTTTCTTACGACAGCACTCTCGTTTCCCGTTCGGGCGGCAGAACGGAGGATAAGGAATGGCATCTCTGCTACGTAGGTCTTAACTCCTCCCAAAAGAGCTTTCTCGTGGGATACAGACCCCCGAGAGGCGGTATGGACGTTTTCGATACCGCTTTTTACGATAAACGCACCGTGGACGGCGAGGAGGTATACGATATCTATCTCCGATTTACGGAAAGAGATCTTATCCACGCAAGAGAGGTGCTTGCCTCAAACGCGGAAAGGTATCTCGGCGCCTTCGGAGAGCAGGGAGGATACGTTTCCGTCAGATATTCCCCCGAATACAGGTTGTACGTGAAATGGAAAGAAACGGCACCCGTTGCCGTGGGCGGATTTGCCGCCGCGTTCGGGGTCAGCCTTTTGTTTCTTGCGATACTGTACGGCATAAGAACGAGGCAGGAAAGATTCGTTTTCGGCGTTTACATATCCTGGGGCGCGGATACGCGCAGACTTGCCCTTTCCTCGGGACTTGAGCTTGCAGTGTGTGCTGCCGTCACCTATCTGCCCGCCGCCGTATGCGGTGCGCTTCTGGCGTATTACTGCTCAAGTCTTGCGGGCGGTACGTTCTATCTTGCCCTGCGCCTTGCGCTGCTTGTTCTGCCCTGCGTTTGCCTTGCCTCCTTCGGTGCGGCATATCTGCGCACCAGAGCAATGTCACTTGTCCAGCCAACGGAGCTGCTTGCGGCAAAGGAGAGCGCGGATCTTGCTTCATCCCCACGCCGTTCAAGCCTTGGAGTGCGAAACGCTTTTCCAAAGAATTACGAGCTTTTATCGCTGTGGCGCTTCAGAAAATTCATCCTTTCCACAGGCGTTTCCTTTGCGCTTTGCGCCGCCGCCTTCTTTTTTGCTGTAACCTGCGCGGGCGCACTTGAAAAAAGCCGCGATTATATGAGCGAATACGGAAGCGAGTACGTTCTCGTGCTTGAAAACGGCGAGGATCACGAGATAGCCGTTAAGGGACTTAAGGATATAAAGGGAGTTGCCCACGTAAGCGAAACGGTGCCCGAGCAGGACGCGCGGTATTATTCCCATCTGATCTCTATGGAAAGCTCGTCGGTGAAAAAAGTGGGTATTGCGGCGGCAAATCCGTATCTTGACGGTCACAGCCTCACGGACTATTTCCGTCTTTGCGCCTGTGATGCCGCAACCGCCGCATCCCTTGCGGACATCTATACCGTTGAAGGTGATATAACGACCTTTAGCGGCGGTTATGACGTTATAGTGGGAGAAACCGCCGAGAACGACCGTGCTTTCCGCTTCAGGCCCGGAGATAAGCTTACACTTTGGATATACGTCAATTCGCGGGGTACGGTGGAGGAAGGATCTACGGGAGTATATAAGATATCCCAGATGGCAGAACAGTATATTTACAAGACCGTGGAGCTTAACGTGGTTGCGGTGGTAAAGGACGCGCCTTCCCCCAATGCGGGCTTTGCTCTGTACGTATCCGACGAGCTGTTTTCACAGGTGACGGGAGAGATACCCGTGCATAACTCTCTTTCTATCTCTCTTGCCGAAAACGCGGAGGAGCTGAATACCGTTCAGAATATCCGCCTTCTTAACGACGCCTGGGATCTGGGCACTCTTGAGTACGTGGGAGAGCAGACCCAAAACGCGGAAAACTCTGCAGAGGGGTGGGCGGAGATGCTAATCTGCGCGGGATTTACTCTGATAGCAATATCGCTTCTGCCTCTTGCTTACTCACTTGCGCTGTTCTACCGCAAAAGGGCGGGGGAGATGTCCGTGCTTCGGGCAATGTTTGCACCGAATTCAAGTATAGTAAAAATGCATATTTGGGATATTCCCGTGTTCTTCGGGGTGTGTGCGGCGGTTACCTTGCCATTGTGCTTTGCCTCGGTTTGGGGCGCTTCGGTATTTTGCGACAGGGTGCTTCCCAATATCTTCTTTGCCGATATGCCCATAATAAGCCAAAGCAAGGCGGATCCGATGCTCTTCGTTATTATATTCGTTGCGGCGCTTCTTTGCATCTCTCTGGCGTGTTCCGTAATGTGCCTTATCGCCGTAAGAGAAGAAAAAACGGAACGCAACAAAAAACTTTATACGGAGTAAACAGTTATGTCTGAATACATTCTTGAAGCCGTTGACGTAATAAAGCATTACAAGCAATACGATCAGGTGGTCTATGCCTGCAACCGTGCAAAGCTTAAGGTGCGGGACGGGGAGTTCGTAGCCATAGTCGGCGCCTCAGGCTCCGGTAAAAGCACTTTTTTGCATATTTGCGCGGGGCTTATGCGCCCAAACGACGGCAAGGTGATAGTCCGCGGCACCGACCTCAGTAAGCTGAACGCCGATGCCCTCGCCCGCTTCCGCGGCAATAATATCGGTATCGTGTTCCAGAATCACAATCTGATCCCCCAGCTTACCGCCCTTGAAAACATACTCGTTCCCACCGTTATGTGCGGCAGAGAGGATCACACCTACGAGGAGCATCTGAAAAAGCTGGTTTCCTCTCTCGGGCTCAAGGATCGTCTGCACCATCTGCCCTCCGAGCTTTCGGGAGGACAGCAGCAGAGGGTTGCTCTTGCCCGTGCGCTCATAAACCGCCCGCAGGTTCTTTTTGCCGACGAGCCCACGGGAAATCTGGACAGACAGAATTCCGAGGAGGTCCTTCGCCTTTTCACGGAAACGAAGAAGCTCCTCGGTCAGACTCTCGTGGTGGTCACCCACGATATGACGGTTGCGGACAGCGCGGACAGGGTGGTCGAAATGCGTGACGGCGTGCTGTACGAGCTTTAGTCAGCGCTTTTTCATTCGCTTAACGGTGAAGCAAGCCATTACGGTAACGATAACGGCAATGATGCACAGCAGACCTATCTTTTTCTTGCAGGAAAAGGAGAAGGTCTGCTTGTTGTTTGAAAGATCGGTGATCTGCCCTGCGGCGGCAAGTTCTATTCTGTAAACGGGAAAGTTCAGCTTGCGAATTATTTCACCCGTGCGCTCGCAAGCGGTAATAAGATCCGTCATGTTTGTTCCTTTCGTTTTTTATTAGTTTTCCTCGCGAAAGGAGGAGTATCGTATGTAATATAAGGAAAAAAGTTCATTTACCTCTTTATTTATTTGGTTTGTTGGTGTATAATAAATAAGATTACGTAAAAATTTGTCTTTCCTTTGGAGAAGCAATGATATTTTCAAGTCTTGAATTTTTGGAATTTTTTCTGCCCATAACTCTATTGGTGTATTTTTTGGTGCCCCCTGCGTGGCGCAATTTCGTGCTGTTTGCGGTAAGCATAGTCTTTTACGGATGGGGCGAGCCCACGCTCGTTTTTCTGATGCTGGTCACCCTTATCGGCGACTGGATATTCGGTTATTTCTGCGGGAAATACAGAGAAACGGATAAGAAAAAAGCAAAGCTATGGCTCGTTATCTCCTGCGTTTTCAATCTGGGGATACTTGGTTTCTTTAAGTATTACAACTTTTTTGCGGATAATATCAGCCTGCTTTTCGGCAGATATATCCTGGCTGAGCTTGATATTACTTTGCCCATCGGAATATCCTTTTACACCTTCCAGGCGATGAGCTACGTTATTGACGTGTATCGCGGAGATGCGGAGCACAGCAAGCGCTTCTCCTTCTTCGGTACTTACGTTGCTCTGTTCCCGCAGCTTATTGCAGGCCCCATCGTGCGCTACAAGGACGTTGCGGATCAGCTCGTAAGCCGCGAGCATTCCGTAAGTAAATTTGCAAGCGGCGTAAGACGCTTTGTTTGCGGACTTGCAAAAAAGACGATACTTGCGGATACCGCGGGCGAGGTGTGGAAGTCCATAATTGCAATTCCAGATGCGGAACGCGGTGCTCTTACCGCCTGGCTCGGTATCATAATGTTTTCCTTCCAGATCTATTTTGATTTTTCCGCTTATTCCGATATGGCGATAGGTCTTGGCAGAATGATCGGATTTGAATTCTGCGAAAACTTCAATTATCCTTACATGGCGAAGAGCATAACGGATTTCTGGCGCCGCTGGCACATGTCGCTCAGCACCTGGTTCAGAGATTACGTATATATTCCTCTGGGCGGCAACCGCTGCAAGCCCCTGCGCCACGTATTCAATATCTTTGCCGTCTGGTTCCTTACGGGAATGTGGCACGGCGCGAATTGGTGCTTTATTTTGTGGGGAGTTTATTACGGTACCGTACTGCTCCTTGAAAAGTACGTATGGGGCAAGGCTCTCGCCAAGGCGCCCGCGGCACTTCAGCACCTTTACTCCCTCATTCTTATCCTGTTCGGTTGGTTTATCTTTGAATCGCCCAATATCGCAAGCCCTGCGGGATACGCCGCATCCCTCTTTAACTCCCCTGCACCTCTTGACGGATACGAGGCGCTCCGTAATTGCGTTCTGATCATGATAATGTGCATAGCGGCAACGCCCTATCCTGCCGCGCTTTGGAAAAAGCTTCTTGACAGGGGCGGAAAAGCCGCAAGATGCCTTGAACTCGTGCTTATTCTGTTGGGTATAGTCGTGTCCCTAGCTTTCATCACCGCATCGGATTACAGCCCGTTCCTTTATACTAATTTCTGAGGAGGCGTTTATGGAAAAAGAAATGAATAAAAAAGCCTCCCGTAAGGTAAGCGGCTTTGATCTTGCGATAGTTATTATATTCTGCGCTTTCATATTCCTTAGCGGAATACTGACCGTTGCGTTGCCCGACAGGGAGTTTTCCGATAACGAGAACACCGTGCTTACCACTCTTTCCGACGTTTTTGAGGGGAACGTGGTAAATAAGCTCTTTTCGGGTGAGCTGTTTGATATGGCGGGTGATTATTTCCGCCATCAGTTCCCGCTCCGCGACGGGATGCTTCAGCTCCGTGCTCTTGCAGACGCGGCGCTGGTCAGATATGAAACGGGCGGCGTTATTTACGGCGCGGGCGGCTATCTTATCCCCCGCGAGGATAACGCAAGCACTGCGTTCGTTAACGGTAACGCCGCGGCAATAAACGCCCTTTGCACCGCGCTTGAAAAGGACGGCGTGGAAACCGTTTTTGCTCTGGTGCCCCGTCCCTGCGACGTTCTGCAAAAATTTTACCCATCCGCATATACAGCAGAGCCACTTGAAAAGGTGCGCGATATAATACTTGAAACGGCACCCGCCCTTGATCTTGCCCCCGTTTTGAAAAATGCGGTGGATAAGGGTGAGTATGTTTATTATAAAACAGACCACCACTGGACGAGCTACGGCGCTTATCTTGCTTACTGCGAGATAATGCGAGAGCTTGGAAAAGAGCCTTTGCCCCTTGAAGCGTTTGAGAGAGAAACCGTAAGCACGGAGTTTTACGGAACCTCGCATTCCTCCGTTATGTCGCCGCTCGTTACTCCCGATACCGTTGAATTTTTCCATTTGAAGAACGGCGGCGAATACGTTACCGAAGTAGCGAATTCTCCCGTTGTTTTTGACGGCTTTTATAGCCGAGCGTTTCTTGACACCAAGGATAAGTACAGCGCCTTTCTCGGAGGTAACTTCGGACTCGTGCGTGTTACCGAAAAGAACGGAGAGGGCAGGGAAAAGCTGCTTATCGTAAAGGACAGCTACGCAAACTGCGCGGTGCAGTTCCTTGCTCTTCATTACGATCTGTTGATCGTTGACCCCAGATATTATCGCGAATCCGTCTATAAGCTTGCAATCGAAGAAAATGCAGACAAGCTTCTCGTGCTTTGCGGCACGGATGGATTAACCGATGCAAACACCTATCTCGTGCTGAATTTCGGACTTCCCGAGGAATAATATGCTTACACTTACAAGCCCCGTTACGGATATAAACGGAATAGGTAAGACCAGAGCAGAGGCTCTTGCCCGTGTGGGAATACGCACGGCGTCTGACTTGCTGTGGTTCTTTCCCCGCGCTTATCAGGACAGGGGCGACGTGAGAGAGATAGCAATGGAGCAATGCGACGGCTATGCTCATTCCTTCGTGCTTACGGTGGCAACTCAGCCCCGTAACGCAAGGCTTAAGAACCGTATGACGCTGACGAAGTTCCGTGCCGCCGATGAAAAGTCGAGCACGGAGGTGGTGTTCTTCAATCAGCCTTATCTTGCCACGTTTTTTAAGGTCGGGGAGGAGTACCGCTTTTACGGAAAGCTCCAAAGAGCAAAAAGCAATTACGTGCTTTCAAGTCCCGCGTACGAGCCCCTCGGAGGGGAGGTACCTCCGCCCGATCTCGTACCCGTGTACAGAATGACGGAGGGACTTACCCGTAAAGCTCTTGAAAAAGCGGTGCATACAGCCATAGACGCCCTTTTGCCTTCCCTTGCGGATCCGCTGCCTGCGGAGATAAGAGAAAGAAGGAAGCTTTGCACCCTTGCTTACGCAATAAATCACATCCACCGTCCAAAGGATAAGGACGCTCTTCGCCGTGCCGCAAGGCGCCTCGTGTTCGACGAGGTGTTCTTCAGGCTTCTTGCTGTTGCGGTATGCTCGGGAAGCCGCCCGAGGGACGGAGGAATACGTTTTTCCGATTTTGATACCGAGAGGTTTCTTTCCTGCCAGCCCTTTAAGCTTACGGGGGCGCAGGAGCGCGTTATAGACGCTATCTGCCGCGATCTCGGAAAAAACGGCACCGTGCCGCCCATGAACCGCATCGTGGTCGGCGACGTGGGAAGCGGAAAGACCGTGTGCGCGCAGGCGGCAATGTATCTTGCGGCAAAGAACGGTTACCGCAGTATGCTGATGGCACCTACGGAAATCCTTGCCCGTCAGCATTTTGCTGATACGGAGCCCATGATGAAAAAGCTCGGCTATCGCACGGCTCTGCTCTGCGGATCCATGAAGCCCCGTGAAAAGGCGCAGGTGCTGCGTGGACTCATAAGCGACGATCCGGCAGAAAAAATAGATATGGTAATAGGTACTCACGCCCTTATTTCCGATGGGGTAAAGTGCGAAAGACTCGGACTTATCGTAACCGACGAGCAGCATCGCTTCGGCGTTTCCCAACGTGCGGCGCTCTCGGACAGAGGTGATGAAAGCCCTCATATACTCGTTATGAGCGCAACGCCCATTCCGCGTACCCTTTCCCTTGCTCTTTACGGGGATCTGGACGTCAGCAGAATTGACGAGATGCCCCCCGGCAGGCAGAAGGTGGATACCTTCGCCGTAAACGAAAGCTACCGCGACAGGCTTAACGCCTTCATCCGCAAGAACGTGGAGGAGGGCGGTCAGGTCTATATCGTTTGCCCATCCGTGGAGGAAAGGGAAGAGGAGCTTGAGGATGAGGGCGGCAAGGAGCTTGAGGGCATCCTTTTTGCCGAGGAAAGCCAACCTCCGCTGAAGGCCGCAGTGCAGTATGCTGAAGAGCTTAAGAACGGAGTGTTTTCCGATATTCCCCTTGCCTTTTTGCACGGAAGGATGAAAAGCGCGGAAAAGGACGCCGTAATGCTTGCTTTTGCAAGGGGCGAGATAAAGATACTCGTTTCCACCACCGTTATCGAGGTGGGAGTGAACGTACCCAACGCATCGCTTATGATAGTTGAGAACGCGGAGCGCTTCGGTCTCTCCCAGTTGCATCAGCTCAGAGGACGCGTTGGCCGCGGTGCCCGTAAATCATATTGCGTTCTGGTATCGGACAGCGAGAGCGAGAACGCCAAAAAAAGACTTGCAATAATGAAGAAGACCTGCGACGGCTACGAGATAGCGGAAACGGATCTTGAGATGCGCGGTCCGGGTGACTTCTTTGCGGGAGTCGGACAGAAGCTTCGCCAGCACGGCGATACGGGACTTCGCCTTGCGGCATCCTGGCAGGACACGGAAACCTTTACGGAGGCTGACGAGGAGGCCCGCCTTATGAAGAGCGTTGACCCCGCCCTTGAAAAGGAAGAACACAGCCTCTTGCGCAAGGCGGTGCTTTCAAGCGTTGACACCGATTACGCAAAGCTTAATTAGGAGGGAATATGGCAGAAAACAGACCTCTTGCGGACAGAATGCGCCCCACTTCTCTTGATATGATGGTGGGACAGCAGCATCTGTTCGGCAAAAACGGTACTTTGCGCCGTCTTATTGAGGGCGGCAGGATCGGCAATATGATATTCTACGGCCCTCCCGGTACGGGCAAGACAACGGCGGCAAATATTATTGCCGATATGTCGGGTCTCACTCTTCGCAGACTCAACGCCACCACCGCATCCCTCGGGGACGTTAAGGAGGTAATAAACGATACAACGGGGCTGTTCGGCTCTGCCGGCGTTCTGCTCTATCTTGACGAGATACAGTACTTTAACCGCAAGCAACAGCAGGTGCTTCTTGAATACATAGAGGACGGCAGAGTGGTGCTTATCGCTTCCACCACCGATAACCCCTATTATTACGTATATAAGGCTGTGCTTTCCCGTTCCTCCGTTTTTGAATTCAAGCCCGTATCTCCCGAAGATATAACGGTGGTTTTGCGCAGAGCGTGGGATACTCTTAACGGCGACAGGCGGCTTTCAAAGACCGCAAGTGATGAGGCTCTCCGTGAGATAGCTCTTCGGGGCGGCGGCGACGTGCGCCGCGCCATCGGTCTGCTTGAAAATGCTTATTTTATGACGGACGACGAGCTTTTGCCCGAAACGGCAAAGGAGCTTTCCGCAAATTCTCTCGGTAATTACGACAGCACCGACGACGTGCATTACGATCTGCTTTCCGCGTTGCAAAAATCTATCCGCGGTTCGGATCCCGATGCGGCGGTGTTCTATCTTGCAAAGCTGCTCGAGGGAGGCGATCTTATCTCCGCTTGCCGCAGACTGCAGGTAATAGCAAGCGAGGATATCGGGCTTGCGTATCCCATGGCGGCGGCGGTGACCCGTGCTTGCTGTGAAAGCGCGAAGGAGCTGGGGCTCCCCGAGGCAAACGTGCCGCTGAGCCACGCGGCGGTGCTTCTTGCAACTGCACCAAAATCCAACGCGGCGCATATTGCGTATGCCTCTGCGGCGGCAGACGTTCACTCGGGAAAGGGACAAACCGTTCCAAAGCATCTGCAAAGTCCTCTGTTTGAAGGGTACAAGTACCCTCACGATTTTCCTCGTAATTACGTAGAACAGCAATACCTGCCCGATGATGTGAAGAACGCGGTGTATTATCACCCCGGTGATAACAAAACGGAAAACGCCGCCAAAGCGTATTGGGACAGTATAAAAAAGAGGTGAAGCCATGAAGCATTATTTTGTGTTGAATCCCGCGGCAGGCAAGGGAAAAGAGCAGATCACTCTTGAGGAAAGCATAAAAAAGGTCTGCACCGAGCGCGGAGTTGACTTCGAGATCTATCACACTGTTGCCCCTAAGGATGCGGAGGAATACGTAAGGCGCACGGCGGCAGGCGGTATAGGCGGCGGCAAGCGCTTCTATCTTTGCGGCGGCGACGGAACCTTCAACGAGGGCGTTAACGGAGCCGTCGGTATCGATGGAGTAAGCTGCGGAGTTATCCCCGTGGGCACGGGCAACGATTTTTCCAGGAACTTTACGAACAGAGATAACTTTTGGGACGTTGCGGCACAGCTTGACGGAACTGAAATGAAATGCGACCTTATCAAATACGGAGAAAGATACTGTGTTAACGCGCTGAACGCCGGCTTTGACTGCTATGCGGCAAAGTACGCTTCCGAGCTTAAGCGCAAGGTGCCGGGTAAGCTTGCTTACATTGCGGGAATAGCCAAATGCCTCGTAAAAATGCCCGGCGTTTCGCCGAAGGTGTACATAGGCGGGAATAAGGTAATAGACAAATACAGCGTTCTCGTCTGTGTTGCAAACGGCTCCTATTACGGCGGCGGCTTCAAGAGCGCGCCCTATAGCGCCCTCAACGATGGAAAAATGCAGCTGAACGCCATCAATATGGTGTCAAGACTTGACTTTGCGAAGCTCGTTTCAAGCTATAAGAACGGCACCTTCGTAACGGAGAAAAACGCTCCCATTCTTGATTATAGGATCTGCAAGGAGGCTTGCATCGATTTCGGAACCGTTACCGCCGTTGCCATTGACGGAGAGATTGAGTACCACGATAAGCTGGATCTATCGGTCGCGCACGATGCTTTTGAATTTATCGTTCCAAAGGGATGTGCGCCCATAGAAAATCCCCCCGTTTCGACGGTGGTTACGGATATGACTGCAGATCCTGCGACCGTATAAAAACGGAGAAATCGCCAATACTACCTTTATATTTTGTAATGTACGGAGTTAGTATGCGATTGCCTGAAAGTCCATTTGCGTTGGCATTCTTGTGCGGACTTGCTTTTTTGCTTGTGACCGCGCTCGTATGTCTTTTGATAATACTGTTAAGCTGACGGTGTGAAATGAGATTGGATAAATATATCGTTGCCTGCGGCGTTGCTTCCCGTAAGGAGGCGGCACAGGCCGTAAGGCGCAAGGGCGTTACCGTAAACGGTACTGTTGCAAGCTCCCCGGATATGAAAATAGACGAGAATTCCGATAAGGTGGTGTTCTGCGGTGAGGAGCTCGTTTATCAAAAGTATATCTGGATAATGATGAATAAGCCTCAGGGGGTTATCTCCGCCACGGAGGACGCAAGGGGACAAAAAACCGTAATAGATCTTCTTCCCGAAAGGCTTCAGCGCATGGAGCTCTTTCCTTGCGGCAGACTTGACGGAGATACTACGGGACTGATGCTTATAACCAACGAGGGCGAGCTTGCTCACCGTCTGCTTTCACCAAAGCGGCACGTTGACAAGGTGTATCGATTTGAGTCCGCTCGCAGAATAACCGAGGAAGAGATCGAAAAAGCGGCAGAGGGACTCGTGCTCGGTGACGGGTATGAGTGTCTTCCCGCCGATATCGTAGCCGATGAAGAAGGCTGCGGCGGTCGTATAACCCTCAGGGAAGGGAAATATCACCAGATAAAGAGAATGTTCGGAGCAATGGATAACCGCATAACCGGGCTTAAACGAGTGAAGTTTGCGGAAATCGAGCTTGATCCGTCTCTTGCCCCCGGCGAGTGGAGGTACCTTGCGGATCACGAGCTTGCTTTGCTACGCAATCACTAATGGTAAAAATGACGAAATTGTGAATAAACTATGAACACAGCGTTGGTTTTTAAGCAGTAATCGGTGTTCTTTGTACAAGGTGTACAAACCGAAGCACGAAATTTCGGGAAAATAGCATCTTTAAATTTTTGAGATATTCTGTTACAATATTAGAAGAAAAATTGTATTGGTATGGCTTTTAACTAAACCTTTATCCAAGTTTCAAGGAGGAAATAACCCTATGGCAAGCTTGTCCCTTAAGCATATTTACAAGAAGTACCCCGGCGGTGTTACTGCAGTTTCCGATTTCTGTCTGGAAATCAAGGATAAGGAGTTCCTTATTCTGGTAGGCCCTTCCGGTTGCGGTAAGTCCACCACTCTTCGTATGATCGCCGGTCTTGAGGAGATCACGGAGGGCGAGCTTTTCATTGGTGATAAGCTCGTAAACGACGTTGCTCCTAAGGACAGAGATATAGCAATGGTGTTCCAGAACTACGCTCTGTATCCTCATATGACTGTTTTCGAGAATATGGCATTCGGTCTTAAGCTCCGCAAGACCTCCAAGGAGGAGATCAAGCGCAGAGTTGACGAGGCTGCCCGCGTTCTTGATATCGCTCACCTGCTCGACCGTAAGCCCAAGGCTCTTTCCGGTGGTCAGAAGCAGCGTGTTGCTCTCGGACGTGCTATCGTACGTTACCCCAAAGTATTCCTTCTCGACGAGCCTCTCTCCAACCTGGATGCTAAGCTCCGTGCAGCGATGAGAACCGAGCTTACCAAGATCCATCAGAGAGTTCAGACCACCTTTATTTACGTTACCCACGACCAGGTAGAGGCTATGACCATGGCTACCCGTATCGTTGTTATGAAGGACGGTCTTATTCAGCAGGTTGATACTCCTCAGAACCTTTACGATTCTCCCGTTAACCTCTTCGTTGCAGGATTCATCGGTACTCCTCAGATGAACTTCATCAACGGTACCCTTGAGAAGAAGGGTGAGGATCTCTACTTCTGCTTCGGCAACAACTCCCTCAAGCTTCCCAAGGAGAAGGCAGATGAGCCCGCGCTTCAGGAGTACGTTGGCAAGGAGCTTATCGGCGGTATCCGTCCCGAGTGTATCCACGACGAGCCTATGTACCTCTCTCAGCTTCCTGATTCCGTTATCGATACCAACGTTGAAGTTACCGAGCTTATGGGTGCAGAGATTTATCTCTACCTCGTTTCCGAGGAGCAGAATCTCGTTGCTCGCGTATCTCCTCGTTCTCAGGCAAGAGCAGGCGATAGCATCAAGGTTGCTATCGAGGTTTCCAGAATGCACTTCTTTGATAAAGACACCGAAAAGTGCATCTGCCACTAATCTGAATATTTCACATTTGACTTGTGCTGTTGCGGCTTAGCCGCTGTAATACGGTACTCAGGGGCATTCTGCATGGCGCCATCTGCCGGGAATGCCCCTTTTATTTTCTTTTGGAGTTATTATGAGATCTAACGATAACGGACTGCGCACAGAAAGAGAGATGCCCGTTGGCTTCTTGCTCTGTCTGCATTTTGTATTTATAATATTGCAAGGAATCTGGCTTGGCGGCATAAGCGACCCTGTGGTTCGGATAACGCTTTCAAAGATTCTTCAGGTCCTTGCCTGTCTTCTTCCCGTTGTGTTTTATCGGTACAGCGGCGCGCCCGCAACGATAAAGAGAAAGCTGCGTATCAATTGTATGCCTGCTTTTCCCATGTTTTTTATCTCTCTTGCGGTTATGTGCGGTGCGCTGCTTATAAACGTTAAGCTTTGCGAGTTGCTCTCGCGCTTTGGGGTAAGCTATTCCGTTGGCGGTATGGAGCTGCTTCCCGGAGTCGGTGGGCTTGTTTTTGCGCTGTTTATGTACGTGCTGTTGCCTGCGGTATGTGAAGAGCTGTTCTTCAGGTACGCTCTTTTGCAATCCCTTGGCGGCGGCCTTTATGCTGTTATTATTTCCGCTTTATGCTTCTCGCTGATGCACTTCAACCTCTTTGGCTCCATATACACCTTCGTTACCGGACTTGTTCTTGGATGTACCGCAATTGCAACAGGGTCTTTGATCCTTCCCGTATTGCTGCACGGCTCCATGAACGGTCTTGCGTTGCTTCTTTCCTATCTTGCGGTGAAGCTCGATGCACCTATGTACCTTCAGGTTGAGTCCATTATCTGGAGCGTTGTATTCCTTGGCGGCGTGGTTTTTGCGGTGTTTACTCTGCTTAATTTCAACCGTCAGCAAAACGAGCTTGTAAATCTGGAGAAGAACACCGACGAGCCCGCAGAGCGCCGCAATACTCTTACAATACTCGTTCCGATAATCTACATAGTTGCCGTTGCGGTATGGAATCTTATAAGGATGATCTTATGATGGAAGAAAAGCTTCTTGAAAGGGAAGAGCGCTTTATGCGCGAGGCCATTTTGCTTGCAAATAAAGCCGCGGAGATGGACGAAGTTCCCGTTGGGGCGGTTATAGTGCATAAGGGCGAAAGGATCGTTGGACGAGGATTTAACGCCCGAGAAACGGAAAAAAACGCCCTTTGCCACGCAGAGATAATGGCTATTAACGAGGCTTGCCGCACTCTTGGCGGTTGGCGCCTTCCCGAATGCGAGATGTTCGTTACCCTTGAGCCCTGCCCTATGTGCGCGGGCGCGGTTATAAATGCCCGTATCGGCAGGGTTATCTACGGAGCAAAGGACTTGCGCGCGGGAGCTTTCGGTACCTTGATGTCATTAAACGACTTGCCCCTTAATCATAAGGCTGAGATCGTCGGCGGCGTGCTTGAAGAGGAATGCGCAGATGCGCTTCGCAGTTATTTCAAAAGAAAGAGGAAAAAGGAATCCTGATATGTCGGAATTTTTATCGTCAATACATCCAATAGCCGTTTGCTTTATCGTTTTCGGCGCAAAAATACTTGAAATAACCATTCAATCCCTTAAGACCTGTATGATGGTAAGAGGTCAGCGCCTGAAAGCGGCAGGCCTCGGAATGCTTGAATGTACCGTGTGGGGCCTTGTAATATCCACGATAATCAGCACCCTTGGAGATAATCCCCTGCGTTTGCTTTTCTACGTTTGCGGATACGCTTGCGGCCTTTTTCTCGGCTCTACCATTGAGAGCAAGATCGCCCTTGGTACCTCAAACCTTCAGCTTATCGCAAACGACGCAAGCACCAAGCTGATAATAGAATACCTTAAAGATAAGGAAAAGGGTTATACGGTCTTTGACGGTCACGGTTCCAAGGACAAAATGAATATGATCTTTATCGTGCTTCCGCGTAAGGAGGTTTCCGTCGTTCTTAAAGAGATCCGTGCGATCTGTGATAATAAAGTGTTCGTCGTAGCATCCGACGTAAGCAAATACGCCGGCGGCTACGGAATGGTAAAATAATGATAACGTCCTCGCTTGGGCAAAATGGTATAATCCCCTTAGTGTAGTCTCGAACACTTTTGGTTTTTTCGAGTGTCTACTCTAAGGGGATTATGTCATTGCACGCTACAGGGGGTCTTGCTGTTATCATATTGATGCGGTGTGACTTTGCCCTCTCAGTCGCGGTCGCGCGCCGCAAGGGCGCGCTTTTCTAGTGCGATATGTTTGCTTCGCAAACGAGTGGTTTGAAAGTTCTTTGGGGGCGCGGGGGATTTCTTTCAAGAAATTCCCCGCATTCTCATTCATTCACTAACCATCCCCGCATTCTCATTCGTTCACTAACTATCCCCGCATACTCCTTTGTATTCTAACTTTTTATATCCTTACGTCCACCGAGCGTTTTTCCTCGGCGGAAAGGAATGCGGCTTCCATAACCTTCATAACTCGCATTGCCTGGGCGGGAGTAACGGTAAGCTCTGCCTTGCCTTCTACCGCGTCAAGGAACTGGTCGTAGACGACGGAGATGCTGTCTACCACGTCCTCGGGAAGGGATAGCTCAATTGTTTCCGTGGATTTTTCGCTTCTTGGAGCCATCGTTTTTGTGGGACCTGCTTCTGTATAAAATACTTCTTCTGCCCACACGTCCTCTTTTTCTATACGGCGAACGATTTTTCCTTTGCAGTTCCAGCCGTCTATCTGGAGGGTACCGTCTTCGCCCATAACGTACCAGCGGGGATGGGTAACGTAATTATTGGTACCTACCTCAATAATGGCGGTAAGACCGCTCTCAAAGGTCATAGTAAGGTGGAAGTTGTCCTCCACCTCCGGGTACTGAACCTTAAGCATTTTGCAGTATACCTGGATTACGGGCTCATTTACCATATACATAAGCTGGTCGATCAGGTGAACGCCCCAGTCAAGCATCATTCCGCCGCCAAGCCTTTTAAGCGTTCTCCAGCCTTTTGGCATACCTCTGGATCCTTCTACTCGGGATTCGATCACGTAAGGCTTGCCGATAACGCCGCTTTCCACCTTGCGCTTCATCAGTACGAAATCGCGGTTCGTGCGGCGGTTCTGGTCGATGGTGTATACCTTGCCCGTTTCTTCGGCAACCGCCATTACCTCCGCAAGCTCGGCGCTTGACATGGTAACGGGCTTTTCGCAGATAACGTTTTTACCCGCGTACATTGCCTTTTTTGCAATAGATCCGTGTACCTCATTGGTGGTGGCGATAAGCACGCAGTCGATCTCCTTATCTTCAAGCAATGCTTCAAGGGTGGGATAAACGTACAGCTCGCGTTTTTTTGCCGCCTCGCAAGCGAGGGGACTTATATCGAATATACCCTTTACCTCAAAACGTCTGTAGCGGGGAAGGAGCAGCTTATCGTAATGTATTCTTGCCATACCGCCAAAGCCGATGATACCAAGCTTATGAACTACGCCCACCACATATCACCTGCCTTTTCGTAAATTATGGCCTTTTTAAGCAGCGCAACCGCTTTTTCAAGACCTTCCTTGGGTGACATCAGCGCATCCTCGTGCTCTATGCTGATGGCCCCGTCGTAGCCTACTGCCTTAAGCATACTGATTATATCGTTCCATACGCTTTCGTTGTGGCCGTAACCGACCGTGCGGAATATCCAGCTTCTGTTCAGAATATCCCCGTAGCTGCCCGTGTCAAGCACGCCGTTTACTTTGGTATTTGCTTCGTCAATACGCGTGTCCTTTGCGTGGAAGTGGTGTATTGCTCCCTTGAGGGCGCGAATGGACTCTACGGGATCCATACCCTGCCAGAAAAGATGGCTGGGGTCAACGTTTGCACCTACGATATCGCCTACTGCAGCTCTGAGCCGCAGAAGCGTTGCGGGATTGTAAACGCAAAATCCGGGATGCATCTCAAAGGCGAATTTTTTAATGCCGATCTCCTTTGCAAGGGCGGCGGTCTTTTTCCAGTAGGGAATAAGCACCTCGTTCCATTGCCATTCAAGGATCTCAAGATAGTCAGGCGGCCACGCGCAGGTGACCCAGTTGGGATTCTTTGATTCCTCGCAATCGCCCGGGCAGCCTGAGAAGCATACCACCGTATCCACTTCAAGGGCGGCGGCGATCTTCATAGCGTCCACGAACTCTTTATGAAAGCGTTCTGCTATTTCCTTGTTGGGATGCACGGGGTTTCCGTGGCATGCAACGGCGGATATCTTCATGCCGTGCTTCTTCAGAAGTGCCTTGAGACCTTCGATTTTTTCGGGAAAACCAAGATAGTCCTTGGGGTCAAGATGTGCCTTGCCCGGGTATCCGCCCGCCCCGATCTCAAGGGAGTCAACTCCCAGACCGTGCAGATATTCAAGGGCGGCTTCAAGCTCCATGCTTGCAAGCACGGGCGACATTACGGAAAGCTCCATATTTCCTCCTTATTTTTCAAGCGGCTCAAATTTCATTACGGGAATAGCACCGCGTACGGTGGGACACGCCCATTTAACGGTGTTCTTGATTATTTGGCGCACGTTGGGATTTTTGTACGCGCTATCGGTTTCGTGACCCGGCTGGAAGTAGAATATTTTTCCGTTGCCGCGGGTCCAGGTGCATCCGCTTCTGAACACCTCTCCGCCGTTGAACCATCCCATAAAGATCACGTCCTCGGGGTTCGGAATATCAAAGGCCTCGCCGTACATCTCCTCACATTCAAGAAGAAAACCGTCCTCAACTCCTGCGGCAATGGGGTGGCTTGGCTTTATCGTCCATATTCTCTCTCTTGCGCCGTGGCGCCATTTCAGATTGCAGGTGGTTCCCATCAGCTTTTTGAATATTTTGGAGTGGTGACCCGAGTGGAGAACTATAAGTCCCATACCCTCCTGCACGCGGTTATATACTCTTTCTACTATCTCGTCACTTACAAGACGGTGGCCGATATGTCCCCACCAGAGAAGCACGTCGGTGTTTGCAAGCACCTCCTCTGTAAGTCCGTGCTCTTCCATATCAAGGGTGGCAAGGGTGCAGACGTGCCCCTCTTCCTCAAGAATCGCGGCAATAGTGCCGTGGATACCCTTGGGGTGAAGCTCACGCACCTTCTCGCTTTTTTGTTCGTGGAGATTCTCGTTCCAGATCGTAACGTTCATAAATTCCTCCTTAAAGCAGAATCTCTCTGCCAAGCTCCGCAGACTTATAGATAGCGGAGATGATCTTTATCATGTGCACGCCCTCGATAGGACGGAACGCAGGCTCTGCGCCGTTGGCAAGTACGTCAACGAAGTGCTGAAGATTCTGTCCGTGGATGGAGGGATCCTTGCCGAATACGGGAGCAACGTCAACGATCTGACCGCCGTCCTCGGCAAATATTTTAGTGCCCGTAAGTGAGCTGAATTTACAGCCTGCCTTCGTACCGCGGAGCTCAACGAAAAGCTCCTCCTTTTCGATGTTGGAAGCCCAGGAGGTCTCTATCTGCAGGCAAGCACCGTTATCAAAGCGGATAAAGCCCATTGCAAGATCCTCAACGTCAAAGACGCCGTCTGCCTTCTTTTCGCCGAACTGGGAATGGACGGAGTCGCTTACGTCGCTGTCAGCGAATTTGCGGTAAGTGCATCCCGATACCGCAACGGGGCGGGGATTGCCCATAAGCCAGATGGCAAGGTCGATCATATGCACGCCAAGGTCGATGAGTGGACCGCCGCCGGATTGCTCTTTCGTGGTAAACCAGCCTCCCTTGCCGGGGATGCCGCGTCTGCGTATCCAACCGCAACGTGCGCAATATACCTCGCCCATTCTGCCTTCGTTTATATATTTCTTCAGATATTTTGCATTTCCGCGGTATCGGTTATTGCGCATTGCCATAAGATGCTTGCCGCTTTTTTCTGCCGCGTGCATCATTCTTTCCGCTTCCTCGGGGGAGACGGCGTCGGGCTTTTCCGTAAATACGTGCAATCCCTTTTCAAGGGCGTCAACGGCAATGATGGAGTGCAGGTAGTTAGGGGTACAGATGTCAATAAAGTCAAGACCCTCAACGCACAGAAGCTCCTTGTAGTCCGTGAAAGCGGGAATATCGGCGGAAAGCTCGAATTTTTCCTTGAATGCATCGATCTTTGCGGGATTTATGTCGCAGATCGCTGCAACCTCCACGTTCTTCATTTGCTGATAAGCGGGCATGTGCACGGCTTTGCAGATGCCGCCAAGTCCTATAATACCAACTTTTAGCTTTTTATCCATATCGCACCTCCGATATTTTTTATGTAAAAATTATAGCATATGCAAAAAAAGTATGATATAATATGATTACTTAAAAATATCAAAAATTTACGGTTGGTCTTGTATGGATATTAAGCGTGAGAAAATATATACAAAAAACAACGTCCAAAGATGGGCACATTGTCTCCTGCGCAAGGTGAAGTGCGTTCCGGATAATAAAAGCATATATTATCATTATCACGATTATATAGAGCTTCTTTATTTTGTGGAGGGGGAAGGCTCCGTACTTATTAACGACAAGGTGCTGGAGGTGCGTCCCGGCAGTACCGTAATCGTCAACGCACAAAAGGCACACGCTACGTGCCTTGAAACCGACGCGGTATTTTACTGCATAAAGTTTCTTCCCGGAATTCTCTACGATAACGAGCAGTCGCTATGGGATTTTAAATACGTGCTTCCTTTTATATCGGGGGAAGAGGATAATTACGTACTAAGTGCAGAAGATACCCGCGGCACCGCCATTGAGCCGCTTCTTGCTGAGATCATGGAGGAATGGGAGGATGAAAGCTACGCATACGAGCTTGTGATCCGCGCAAATATCCTTAAGTTGATATCGATAATATTCCGGATCTGGGAGCGCAAGGGCGTTACCGTAGACCACCACGAAATGCCTGAGATAATAAAAAAAGCCGTTATATATACGGTTGAGAATCACTCCACTGCCACCATGCAGGATACCGCAGAGCATTGCGGGCTCAGCTATAATTATTTTTCACATCTTTTTCACAGCTCCGTCGGTATGAGTTATTCGGAATATATTATCACCGTGCGCGTAAACGCCGCAGAGCGCCTCCTTACCTCGGGTAATGACAGTATAACCGAAATAGCCGCGGAAACGGGTTTCTCCTCGGCAAGTCATTTCATCTCCTGCTTCAGCAAGATAAAGGGCATCACCCCCGCAAAATTCCGCAAGGAGCTTAACAGATCAAGAGGCGTTGAGCATAGAAAAGAATAAAAAAGCTGTGTGCCTCGGCACACAGCTTTTTTACAGATATTTAGCTATTTTCGGTCGCAACTTTAATGCGTACAGTCTGATAAACAGCGTAAGGCATTTGTCATACATCAAAAATGCGATAATACACACGGGAACGAATAAGTAATAGTAAATGGGAGAGCCCGCAAGCTCCTCGGGAAAAAATATAAGGGTGGAAGCCGTATAAGCCACAACGGCGATAACGAGCGCCGCTCCCTTTATTGTATACTTCAGTACCTTGCTTTTCATTTCCGCTACACGCTTAACCATGGGATATATACCGAAAAACGCTATATAAGCTATGGGCGCATCCTTGACGGGGCAGAAGAGCAAGGAAAGAATCGCCGTAATTGCGTAACATCCCACCGCGCTTCCAACACCGTATTCGCAAAGCAGAATAAGAACGGAAAGGGCTGCAACTGCCGCAACGGAAAGGGAAGCGGTCTCCGCGAAATACGTTGCAAGCATCAGCACAACGGAAAGCGCCGAGAGCATTGCGGTCAAGGCGTATTGCTTCGTATTTATGCGCTTTTTCATATCAGCATCCGGGAAGAATATCACATCCACAGCAGCATTCGCCACAGCAGTCAAGTATCATCAGATTCGTGCAACAGGTACAGAATTGGGATTCAATGCTTCTTCCCGAGGAATAAATATCTCTCTGTCTGCCGTAATCTCCGTCGTAAGTGCCGCCCGACATACGCTGGCGGGCGCTTCTGTATTCCGCGTTGCCCGGATCCATGCTGCAGGCAATATCAAAATATCTTGCCGCATCGTGGTACCAGCCCTGGCGGTAATAAAGCACTCCCATAAGGAAGTTCCATTCCGCGTTTCTTTGGGCGGAGGAAACACCCTCCAGAATAACTCTTGCCTCGGCAAAGCTACCGTTGTTTATGTGCCTTCTAACCTCGGCAAACACGCCGCTTCCGCCTGCGCCGTAGCCGCTGTAGCCGCTGCCGGTACCTCTTGCCCCCGAAGCACGCTCAGACTGTATGCGGCTGTAAGCTTCGTTGATCTCTTGCATCTTCTCGGTTGCAAGATCGGCAGTGGGGGTTCCCGCGTAATTATCCGGGTGGTATTTTTTTGCAAGCTCGCGATAGGCTTTTTTTATTTCCTCATCGCTTGCGGTTGGAGAAACACCAAGTATCTTATATGGATCGCTCATTCTTTTTGTCCTTTTTGCTTTCAGGGTTAAGTATTTCCTCTGCTCGTCGGTTCATTCCGAAGATCGCAATGTTGTAGAGAATGGCTTTTATGCCTTCAATACCGTCAAAGTCCACCAGATCCAGCGCCTGCAGTATTCTTCCCGTCTCGCATCGCAGAGAGTCGCGTATCATTAAGCGATGCTCCTCGGTAAGCTCGCTCGTGCCGAGCATCGCAAGGTAGGGGTTATACCGTTTTTTTCGGGCATCTGCGGCAAGATCGTCTGCGGCGTCTGCCGCGTAGATGAACTTGCCCGTGTGATATCCGATCTCGCGGGAAAGGATCTCTTCCTTGCTTCCTTTTTCAAATCCGCAGGCAAACAGCTCTGCAGTAAGCCTTGCAGATATATCCGCAGGAAGATCAAAGGAGGGGACGTTTTCTTTTTCCGCTTTTGCAAGCTCCGGCAGTAGTCTTTCGCAGGCGGCGCACAGCTCGTCGTTCTTCGCTCTTCTTTTGGCGGGTGCCGCCTCAAGCATTGCAAGCCTTGCGGCAAGATTGCGAAATCCCCGCTCGTCGCTTATATCGTCCTTAAGCTTGTAATAGGTCATAACCGCAGTTGCGGAGGCGCAGTAATCAAGCTGTGGGGAATTGAGCAAATAAGGCCGCCGTCTCAGCGGATGGGCAATGCAAGCCTTCTTATCGGTATCAAAGCTGTCACGCGTCAGTGCCGTTCTTAAGAAAAACAAAAATACGGAGTCCCACGTAAGCGTAAGCCTTGACAAACAGCCCGTGCATTTTCCCATAGCACGGCATACCCCGCAGTAGCCCGCGCGGTAAAGCTCGTATTCCTTGACTTTAAGCTCCGGGATATATGCTTTAACATACCCAAACATATCTTCTCTCTTTGAAAAATCTCCGTATACTTCGTTACTTCCTTGCAAGCGGCTCGGCTTACGGAAGTAAGCCTTCGCCTTGCTTGCTTCGTCATACCTCGTCTACGAAGATTTTTCTTCGAGAGAGGTTATCGTACTTCGTTACTTCCTTGCAAGCGGCTCGACCTGCAAAACAAGCCGAGCCCTTACACACTTTACCTTTTACATTATACAACCAATAAAAGCAATAAAAATGGACAATTTGTAAACATTGCCGCTTTTGGTGGCGTTTTAGTCATCAAGCATATCCGCATTAACTTCAAAAGCTTCACCGAGAGCGGTTGAATAGATCAGTGCTCCGCTGATTTTTCTTGAGAAAATTCTCTTGAGTGCCTCGGCATAGCAGGAAAGCTGCCAGCGATACCGTTCGGCAAAAATTTCCTTTGCTTCCTCTTTGCTTTTTCCCTTGGGGACCCTGTCGGTCTTATAATCAAAGAGATAGACCTTGTCACCCTCAAGGAAGAAACCGTCTATAACGCCTTGCACCGCAAGCTGACGTCCTTTAAGAAGATCGCTGAGCTTCTCTGAATCCGTCAGCTTATGTGCGGGCATAAAGCAATTGAAGCGAAATTCGCGTTTCGCGGAGTTTGCTTTGTCTATCCTGCTTGCGAAGGGACTGTTTATAAATGTCACAAGCTCGTCTATGCGCAAGCATCCTCTTTGCCTCTCGCTGATAAATCCAAGATCGGTAAGCCTGTCGGCTTCTGCTTCCACACCGTTTAGCCTTGCGTTTCCTATATCGCAGAACTGCAGGAATTGGTGGGTTGCGGTTCCTGCCTCGGTTGCGCTGACGGCAGAGCCGCTTCTTATAAACGCGGGAGCATCTGCAAAATCGGTGAGATCTGCCTTTCCGATGGTGGCAAGCTCAGCCTCTCCTTCGCTTTGCGAGGGCATAGCCTCGTTAAGCACAGATGGAGAAAGATCGGAAACCGATATCTTTGCGGGAATGCGGGAAAGGTAAGGTTCGGGGTATTCAAACGCAAGTCTCGATACGATCGTCTTTGCCATAGCCTGCGCCTTTTTCTCATCAACGGGCGGCTTTTTCTCCGGTTCTGCCGCAGGTGCCGTTGTGAGTGCGGGATCCTCGGCCGTTGGCATTACCGTGATGCAATTGGTAATGCGGGGAAGATTTTTTGCCGCTCTCAGCGTAACGTGGAGGATATTCGTATCACCGCAGGGCAGATTGAGTCCTCCGTAGAGAAGCTCGCATTCCGCCTCGTATTCCGCATCCGGTTTTACCGAGCCTGCGGTAACGTAAAGCCTTTCCATTGCGCGGGTAAGAGCAACGTAAAGAATTCTTTCCTCCTCGCCGGTTTCCGCTGAAATGGCGGAAAGACGAAGTGCCTCTCTTGTGGGGGTGTTTATAAGCACGAAGCCTCTGGGATCCGTCAGGGGAATACCAACACCGCCCTCTGCGGTAAACTGCAGACGGTTGGTGGAGTCGCCTCTGCTTTTACCTGCGTTTGCCTTGCAAACGAAGCAAACGGGAAACTCAAGCCCCTTTGATCCGTGGGAGGACATAACGGTTACGCTGTTCTCGCTGCCGGAGTTGCCGGGAACCTTGAGGTTTTTCTTTGAAGCCTCCTCCAGATCCGCAACGAACGCGGAAAGATCCTTATTACCCGAGGAGCTGAAGCTGCGCGCCATATCGTATATAAGATTCAGATCGTCGTCCACGTTGCGCTTTTCAAAGTCCTTTTCTGCCTGAGCAATAAGCAGTGGGCGTATGCCGTCGGAGGTGTAGAGCTTTCTCAAAAAGCCGTCACAGCTTTCGGTTCTTGCAAGCTCTCTCCATTGGCTTATTTTATCATAAGCAACGGTATAAATACCGCCATGTTTTTCGCTTGCGGCTTTAAGGCACTGCCAAAGGGTTCCTCGTCCTTCCTTTTTTGCTATGGCAAGCATATCTGCAGTCATACGAAAAACGGGGGAGAAGAGAACCGCGCAAAGCGGAATGTCCTTCATGGGGTTATCGGCGGTCTGCAGAATATTAAGCACGAGGGAAACGTGGGATTGGGCAAACAGACTGCGTTTTCCTTTTACGGAAACGGGTATACCCCTTCGCTCAAGCTCCTTTATAAACGGTGCCGCGTGGGTGGAATAGTTACGGAAAAGAAGAGCAATGTTGCCATATTTTATGGTTTTTCCGTTTTCAAGCGTCACCTTGCCAACAATTCTTTCTATTTCGTCGGCAACCGCAACCTCCTCGGGAACGGCGTAGGTGCCTTCCTTCTTACTGCCGTTCAGGCACATAAGCAGAGTTACCTTGGCTTCCTTTGAAAAGTCCTTATCCTTTTTGCCGCAATGCAGCTTATCGCTGTCCTCGTATCTGAATTTGCCTCCGCGGAACAGCGGCTCGAATACCTCGTTAACGTAATCAAGCACCGTTTTACTGCTGCGGAAGTTGCTGGACATAAACACGTTCTCGGTTTCGGCTAGCCCGTCCGTTTCGTATTCCTGGCGAAGTCTGTCGATTATTGCGGGGTCGGAGCCGCGGAAGGCGTATATGTTCTGCTTGATATCTCCGACTCGGAAGCACCTTGAATCACAGGATACCGCGTCGAATATCATTCTCTGGGTCTCGTTTACGTCCTGATATTCGTCTATAAACACCATATCAAAGCACTGGGATACCGATCTTGCAACGTGGGAGAAGGTACCGTCACCGTTATAAAGAAGCTTAACGGAAAGCTGCTCAAGATCTGCAAAGGAGCATACGTCTGCCTTTCTTTTTGCCGCGTTAAGCCTGCTTTCAAAGGCCTTTTCCGTCTCGTAAAGCTCAAAAAGCATCTCCGAATGTCTTGCAAGGCAGTAAGCCGCCTCCTCGGGCGTCTGGGCAAACAGCGCATCAAGCGAGGACAGATAGTTCTTATAGCGGGCGCGAAGAGTTTTGAAAGCGGTCTTTTCGGCATCGTAGCCCTTCATTCCGTTTGAAGGGAGCTTTATAAAGGTTTTTGCATCAAAATAGGCGTTTCTTGAGTCGGAATAAGAAGAGGAAAGTGCGTTTATCAATGCGTTGAGTCCGTTCAGATCGGCCGTAACGGGGGAATAATAATGATGCTCCGGGGGGATGAGCTCCAGGGTTCGGTCGTATCTCTTTTTAAATAACAGCAGGGTACTGATAATATCTCTTGCTACCGCCGCCCCGCTTTCGGAAAGGAAAAAGTCGTTTTTTGCCGCAAGCGCTTCTTTTTCTGCACATTCCCGCACGAACTCGATTCCCTTGGGCAGATTGACGAGCTTGTCGTAAAGCTCCATCAAGCTGCCGCCGAGCAGGGAATCGTTCCTGTATCCAACGAGCGATTCCACAAGATTGCCAAAGGTGGGGGATACCGTATATCTTTCCCGAATGGTATCCTCCATAACGCCTTGCATAAGCTGTTTTTCTTCATTCTCATCCATAAGGCGCACGTTACCGGAAACGCCGAGAGCGGCGCCCTCGGCGCGGATGAGATCGTAGCAGAAGCTGTGAATGGTTGATATTCTTGCGCCGGAAACCGCAAGCACCTCGCGGGCAAGATGCTCGGAGGGCTCCTCTGCCAGCTTTTCCTCAAGAGCCGAGCGTATTTTACTGCGCAGATCTGCGGCTGAGGCGCGAGTGAAGGTTACAACGAGGATACGGGAAACGTTGCCCGGGTTATCCTTATCGCATACGTAGCGGATTATCTTTTCGGTAAGAACGGCAGTTTTTCCCGATCCCGCCGCCGCGCATACCAGCATTTTGCGCGCCGGACTTTCTATTGCTCTTAATTGCTCGGAGGTCCAAGGTGTACCCATGTTCAGCGTCTCCTTTCTCTCATTTTTCCGCATACGGTATAGTAATCGCAATACTGGCAGGCGGTGCTTGGTCCGTTTTCTCCCTGCGGCAGTACGTTTCCGCTCGCAAGGGAGTTTGCGATCTTTATAAGCTTTGCCTCGGTCTTATTGCCAAGCTCCTCAAATTCCTCGGGGGTAAGAAGTATTCTCGGGCTGTCCTTTTCGCCTTCTATCGGCTTAAAGCCTTGCAGCTGTTTTTCGCCCGTTGCCTTCAGCACGGGCTCGGTATCCACAACAATGCCAAGGGTGTTTGCGGCACCGTTTACCATCTTTGCGTATTCCTCCTCGCTTGGGGGAGTGTTTACGGAAACCTCCGGCGGCTTTGTAACACAATAAAGCATTCCGCCGGGCAGCAGTCTTTCGCCCTTGCAGCCCATACGGTCAAGATAACTGCGTCTCGTGTCCTTGCACAGAGTCAGCAGGTAAATAAGCAGCTGGAGGTTGATGCCATCCTCCACGTTTTTCAGGCGGAAAACCTTGTCGTTGGTCTTATAATCTATAACTCGCACGTAAGTGTCTTCACCGCTTTGAAGGGTATCGGCTCTGTCCACGCTTCCGAAAAGTCGAAGCTCTCTGCCGTTTTCAAGGGGGAGGCTGATGGGGCGCGGCAGGTCATCTTCGTCTGCAGAGATGGCAATTTCCGCTCCTGCGGGAACGAAGGCGGCAGAGCGAAGCTCCTCGTCAAGGGATTCGGCAATGGGGCGGACGGCGTCTGTCATTCGCTTGAACTGAGCCGCAAGTCGGGGGTCGCTTCTGTCACGCTCGGGAATCAGGGAGTTAAAGTACTCCTCGGAATACTTGCCGATCCTGCTTGCTATTTCCTCGGCGGAGAGCTTTTCCTTGCTCATCTCGGGAACAAGGCGCTCCAGCATCGCGTGTATGTAAGTGCCGTTTGAGGAATACGAAAATTCCGCAGCCGCCTCGGGCTTCAGATCAAGAATAAATCTGCAGAAGTACATAAAGTGGCATTTTGCAAAATTTTCCACTCTCGTCTGGCTCATATCCAGGCTCTTATCGAAGAGAAGGTCGCATACCTGCCCCGAAAGAGTAAATGCGGGGAGGAATCTGTTCGGAACCGTGGTTCCCGTGGCTTTTTCAATGGCAGCGGCAAGGTCCGCGTCCTTCGTCATTCCAAGGGTGCGTGCGGCACCGTAGCCGTCCCACACGGAGGAAAGCGTGTACGTAAGATCGTCGGATTTGATCTCACCAAGTTTGCAGAAGAGTTTTTTTATGTTTGAGACTGCAGAGCTCTGCACGCATTTTTCTCCGCGCATATCGGCGCTGTGGTAGAGAACCGTTACTCCGCAGCCGGCATAGCTCAGCGCGCGGCGGAAGACGTAAAGCTCGCGGCTTGCAAGCATACTCACGTCCCTTGAAAGGGAAATGCCCTCTTTCTCAAGCAGCTGCTGCTCTCTGCGGGAAAGAAAACCCTTGCCCGTGACGGATGCGGGGAATTCTCCCTCGCAGGCGCCGACCAGGTACATGTATTTCACGCCGGAGATGCGCAGCATATCGGCGCTGCCCACGGTAACCGCGTCCGTGCTTGTGGGTATTGCTGAGAGCGAGGTGTCCGAAAAAATGAGTCGGGCGAGGACAGAAAGCTCCGTGGCTGTAACGGCTTCGTCTCCTGCGGAGCTTACGGCGGTATCAAGAGCGGCAAGGATAGCGTTCCATACGCGGGCGTAACGGTTTGCTTCCTCGCCCTTGGCTTCTTTTGCCATTTTCTTCAGGCGACGGCACAGCTCAGCGCGTTCAATAAAACGGTAAAGCTCGGTAAATGCGTCTTTTACCGTGCATCCGTCCTTTGCAAGCGCCTCGTACATGGGGAAGAGAAGCTCTCTTACCCTGCGGCGTACGCGGTTGACGGAAGCAAGCACGTATTCCGTTCCCTTGGATACTCGCTCTCCGCGCACCACGTATCCCTCGGGATCCATGGTGAAATCAACGTCGCTCAGGTAGTCCTTTTTGCCGATCTTCCACGTTTTTGCATATTTCAGATACTGGTCGCAATCGTCTGCGGAAAGCCCGGTACAGCCTGTTTTAAGCATTGCGGCAATGCTGTCCCTATCAAAGCTCACGGCCGCCGCGGCACGGCAGATGAAGCGAACGGCAAAGTGATCCTCCAGCTTATCTCCCGCGGAAATGAACGCGGGTATTCCGTGATCCTCAAGGGCAGTATCAAGCACGCCGCGCCAATCGTCCATATTGCGCACCGCAACGGCGATCTCGTTGTATTTAACACCTTGCCTGATGAGTCTTGCAATATCGCAGGCAAGGGTATCCGCCTCGTCCATAGGCGTGCGGCAATTGATGATACGGATGCTTTGGGGCACGCCATTACAGATCTCCGCATTTCGGCTCCATAGCTCGGTTGACAGCTTCAGAAGCTCGGGATCGAGGGTTCTTTTATTGCCTTCAAGCTTCGTGAAGGTCACGCTGCGTCCGTTTTTCTCCTCGTTCTGCACAAGGGTAGCGGCGCACTGCTTGATCTCCCCAAGCCATATGTCGTCGGAATCGGGATCTCCGCCCAAGGTGACGGTAACCTTTTTTGCCTGCTCCGTAAGTCGGGATATGATCTCGTATTCAATACCGGTAAAGCTTGTAAATCCGTCTATTATTATCTCCGTATCCGCAAATAACGGATACTTTATCAATGCGGCGTTCAGCTGTTCACCGTCGCGCTGTGCATCGTAACCTATTTCGGTTACGAATGCGGAATAGACGGAGCTTATAAGCGAATATTCCTTAAGCAGAGCGGAAAGCCGTTCTTCGCCCTCAAGTCTTTCTGCGGCAGCCGCAAGCTTTTCGGGCGTTGCTCCGCAGGAGGCAAGCTCGTTTACCGTGGAAAGGACGGAGTTTACGCTTTCGTACGAACAGCCCTGCTTCGGGAAAAGCTTGAGAGTTTTCCACATGCACAGCTTTTTTGCGTTTTTGCCGACGTGCTCACGCGCAACTCCTCCAACCTTGCGGAAAACGGAATCCGCAAGACGGGAAAAATTGTCCACCTCCACCGTGAGAGGGGCGTATGGCGGGAGACAGGAAAAAATTCGGCTCTCGGCACTTACGGTTTCCTGCTCCGGCACTATAAAGAGAAGCTTTGCGCCGGGATCTGCTTCGAGGAGCTTCTTTGCATTATTGATCAGGTATTCGGTTTTTCCGCTACCGGGTTCTCCGCATAAAAGTTCAAGCATTTTTATTCCTCTTCAAGTATCTTAAGATTTCGCAATACCGTTTGCTTACCGCGCCAGGAGTATGCGCGCGACTTGAATTCCTCGTCGCTCATATTTTCAATAAGCTCTCGGGTCAGACGTTCGGTCCTGCCCGTTTTAAAATAATCAATGGGAGTGAAGATGCTGCCGCTTGCAAGAGCTTTTTCCGTTACGGGGCACACCTTCTGGCAGATGTCACAGCCCCAAGCGCTTCCGTGCTTGCGGATCATCTCTGCCTCTTCGGGGGTAAGCTCACCCTTTTTCTGAGTAAGAGCGGAAAGACAGAAAAATTCATCTGCCGCATATCCGGGGCAAGCTTTTTTGCATTTTCCGCAGTGAAGGCACGGGTCTGCCGCCGCTCTTGCCTCGCATTCCCATTCTTCTGCAGGCATATCTGAGACAATCTCCCCGAGAAAGACGAAGGAGGAATATTTATCCGTTAAAAACAGCATATTGTCACCTCTCTTGCCAAGGCCCGCAAGGGATGCGGCGTACACCTCGTCGTAGGGGGATTTGTCCGCAAAACCGCAGAAGCGGTACTGCGGATACGTTGCTGTCAGCAACGAAGTGAATCGCGCAAAGAAATCCTCGCAGAATTTATGGTAATCGGGGGATGAGGCATAAGCGGAGAAGTTTTCGGGAAAGCCGAAAAAATACGGAAAGCAAAGGCACAGTATGGATCGCGGCCTTCTGTAGTTTTCCTCTCCTTTTTCGGAAAAACCTCCGCGCTTCAGCACGTGCTCAAGGCGCACGTTACAGCTCTCCGCATCAACAACTCCGTACAGCTCAATATTTTCTTTTTGTAAAAATTCAATAATTTCGTTTCTCATATTATTATTCTATCAAAAAGTTACCGAAAAAACAAGTTGCGACACGTATATTTGCAATTTACAAGACAAAAAATCGCAAAAAAACCTTGACATGCGAAAAGAGCGGTGCTATAATACGGAACAACTAAAGGCTGTGACGAAGACGGACTTTGCAGGGCGTTTTTCAGAGAGTCGGGGACGGTGCGATCCCGATAAAATCCCGCAAATGCTCCCATCACTTCCGAGCCGAAGGTCCGATGAGCTTTTCTCGGTAGGCGCCTTCCGTGAATGCGGCGTTATTGCATAGAAGTTTTGCGACTTCGAAGAGGTGGCGGATCCCGTATCCGCAATTTGAGTGGTACCGCGAGTGCAAGAACATTACACCCGTCTCAAAGCAAGAAGCTTTGGGGCGTTTTTTGTTTTCCGCTCCAAGGCGCAATGAAAAAACAAAGGAAAGGAAAAGAAATGTTATCACTTGACAAGGTATTCAACGCACAAACGGTTCTTAAAAGCATTATCCGCGAAACGAAATTGGTAAGAGCTTACGGAATAGCCCCCCATTGCGAGCTTTATCTGAAGCCGGAAAACCTGCAGATCACGGGCTCCTTTAAGGTGCGCGGCTCTGCATATAAGATAGCTATGCTATCCGATGAAGAAAAGGCAAAGGGCGTTATTGCCTGCTCTGCAGGTAACCACGCCCAGGGCGTTGCTCTTGCGGCAACCAAAAACGGTATAAAGTCCCTTATCTGTCTTCCCGATTCCGCGCCGATATCCAAAGTAGAAGCAACCAAGGGATTTGGAGCGGACGTTTGCCTCGTTGAGGGCTGTTACGACGACGCATACAAAAAGGCTCTGGAGCTTAAGGACAGCTGCGGCTATACCTTCGTTCATCCATTTGACGATGAGAACGTAATAGCGGGGCAGGGCACCATCGCCCTTGAGGTGCTGAACGATCTTGATAACATTGACGCTATCGTGGTTCCCGTTGGCGGCGGAGGACTTATCTCGGGAATCGCGTACACCGTAAAGCAGATACGCCCGTCCATTAAGGTTTACGGCGTTCAGATGGCGGGCGCGCCGAGTATGTACAATTCCGTAAATGCGGAAGAGATCAGATGCCTTGAGTCCGTGTCCACCATTGCCGACGGAATCGCCGTAAAGCAGCCGGGAGAGAATACCTTCAGGCTGGTAAGCGAGTACGTAGACGGTATAGCCCTTGTAAGTGACGACGAGGTGGCAAGTGCCATCCTCGGCCTTATGGAAAAGCAGAAGATGATCGCCGAGGGGGCGGGTGCCGCCGCGGTCGCCGCCGTTATGTTCGACAAGTTCGATCTTAAGGGCAAAAGAGTGGTTTCCATCGTTTCGGGCGGAAACATCGACGTTACGAGTCTTTCCCGCGTTATTGACAGAGGTCTGCTTAATTCGGGCCGCTCCACAAGTATGCTTATCGAGCTTATCGACAAGCCCGGTCAGCTTAAGGAGATATCCCGCATAATCGCCGATTGCGGCGGAAACGTAACCGGCGTCCATTACGAGAAGGGAAATACGGAAAGCGTAAACGGCTGTTATCTCCGTATCGAGATGGAAACGAGAGATTTTGACCACGTTAACCTTATTACGCAGACTTTGAAAAACGAAGGCTTTAAGCTTATCTGAAAAAAACGTAAAGCATATTTTGGGGCGGTGAGAGTTCATCGCCCCAAAGCTTTCTAAAATCAGGCAAAAAGTTGACAATTTGCAAGCGGTATGCTACAATATACAGTAAGATTTTTATCGTGAGGACAAGATATGGCGAACGCTAAGGCTCAGGCTTATAACGACAACAGCATAACCAAGCTGGAGGGACCCGACAGAGTGCGTAAGCGCCCTGCCGTTATTTTCGGCACGGCGGGACTTGAGGGCTGTCAGCACTCGGTGTTTGAGATACTCTCCAACTCCGTTGACGAAGCGCGCTCAGGTTACGGAGTTGGAGAGTA
>SVSB01000057.1 GCA_015064505.1 Oscillospiraceae bacterium | reverse complement strand
TCGTTAGCCTCCCTGCGGAGGGCGGTGGCGAGGAACGAGGCGGAGGGATTGCGGTGCGGCGCAAAGAACAATCCCCCACCGCTTCGCGGTGCCCCCTTTGCACAAAGGGGCCTTGAGTTAGTTTGGCTTACGAATACACCTCATCCACCGCTAACGCGGTCCCCCTTGTCTCCTTTTCAGGCACCGCAAGCGGCGCTTCTCACCCCTTCGGGGTTCGGTACTGCGGGGTCGGTCCTTTCGCGGCTCTTGATGTCCCCCGGACATCAATTCACCACCGCGAAACCCTCAAGGGGAAGGCTTGCGTGACGTCCTTTCGGACGGTCACGTGGCGATATAGATCCTTGCGAGGTCTGCGATGTATTTCCACGCGGTCGCGCGGCGCAAGGCCGTGCTGTTCGATATACGCTTCGCGTGCGATATGTTTTCTTCGCAAACGAGTTTTGTAGGGGAGGCGAACCGTACTCCGAAGGAGTAGACGCGAGCTTGCGAGCCACCCTGCAAGGGGTGATGATTTCGCCTCCCGAGTACGATTTAAGTTCTTTGGAGGTGCGGGGGATTTCTTTCAAGAAATCACCTGCGCATCCTTCGTTCTCTGACTCAGCGGAAAACTGTGTTTTATATATATTGATATTTATTTTTTGTATTGACTGCAAAGGCGATAATTTGATAAGATTAGGGTGATAACTTATTTGTTCTTACGAACACAAATAGATACGGAGGTATTATCATGGGAAGCACAAATAAGAAGTTTACCGTTGGTAAGGTGCAGGACGTTAACGTACGTTTTGCAAACGATCTTTCCGACGGAAGCATGAAGGATTTTGACGTTGTATTCGGCGGTATGGAGATTCGCGACGGTGCGCTCCGCATTGAAAAGGATGCAAAGAAGGGCCACGCAACCACCCTCGTTAAGGTGGATAACCCTGCCGACTACGTTTTTGAAACCGATTTCGTTGCTCAAAAGGGCGGCGGTATCTTCTTCTGCGGCGCTGCAGGCAGAGCAAAGGAAAGCACCGAGGAAGACGATTTCACCCCCGGATACTATGCATTTATCGGCAATGAGGGCAACAAGGGCGCTATCGGTGTTACCAATCCCCGCGGTATCTGGCAGGGCATGATGACGCACGGTGAGCCCGGCAAGATCGTTCCCGGCTCCGATCTTCACCTTTATCTCAAGATAAGCGGAGATTTCATCATTTACATAGTTTCCGATGCTAAGACCGGTGAACAGCTTTACCGTTCTCAGCACAAGAAGGGCGAAACCAGATACGACTACGCTCCTGCAGAAAACGGAAGCGGACTTGTTGCTCTGCGCCTTAACAAGTCTGAATTTGACGGCGGATTCACCAATCTCAAGCTTTCCGACGTTAAGCAGCCCGTATTCGAGGGGGATGCAAAGCTCTGCGTTGGCGAAAAGCTCACCGCAAACCTTGAAGCACATGCAAACGAAGAAATGATCGCGTTCACCAACAAAAAGGGTTGGGGCTACGCACTTTCCTACGATGCGGCATCCGAAAAGGTTCTTGCTTACAGATACATTCACGGCAAGCGTTTTCTTCTCGGCCAGCACGCACAGCAAATAACCGAGGGTAAGAAGTACAGCTTCACCGCCGTTAACCACGGCAATCTGCTCTCCTTCTACTTTGCCGACGACAGATATCCCGTGCTCGAGTGCAAGGTAGACGTTCCCACCGACTTCATCCTCGGCGCAACCGACGCTATCGACGTTGAGGTTTCCGATTACGTTAACCCCTATAACGGTCCTACCTTCACCAACCCCATCTTCCACGGTGCAGACCCCGAGATCCTCTTCCACGAGGGCACCTATTACTCCTACGTTCTTGACAACACCGTTAACAGCGTATGCCGCGTACGCATCCGCACCTCAAAGGATCTCCTTGAGTGGGAGGAAGCAGGCTTTGGCTTCGAGCTTACGGAAGAAAGCCCCATATCCTTCTTTATGAGTCCCAACGTCTTCTATAAGGACGGCTGGTTCTATCTGCTTATCGCTTCCCGCTTCGGCTCCGGCACCAGCGGAAACGACTTCCGCGTATTCTACGCAAGCGCAAAATCTCCTCTCGGTCCCTTCGTTATGGACAAGGAGCGTCCTTGGATCAACGACGAGCTGGGAATCGGCGGTGCTCCCTTCGTTGACGAGGATGGAAGAGTTTACCTCTCTTACGTTTACTTCGATCGCGGAAACAACGTTTCCATTCAGGAGATCGCTCCCAAGGACGGCAAGATCAAGGTAGCAAGCGAGGCTATGCGCGTTATCCAGCCTACCGAGTGGTACGAGATCGACGATTACGGCAGGATCAGTGAGGGTGCCGTTCTTATCAAGCATAACGGCTACTACTACATGATGTACGCATGCGGCCACTTCAGAGGACATTACGGCGAGGCTTACGCAGTAAGTAAGAACGTTCTTGGTCCTTACACCAAGTATAAGTATAACAGCGCTCTTACCCATAACGCGTACGCTGACGGCGCAGGCGACTGCGTATTCGTTAAGTCCCCCGACGGCAAGGAAAACTTCGTTGCTTACCATTGCCACTCCCAGATCGGCAACAAGGGTCTTGACAGATGGACCTGCATCGACCGTATCTACTTCGTTCCCGCAGAGGACGGCGGCCCTGACGTGCTTCGCGTTTACGGCCCCACCACCACTCCTCAGCCCATCCCTTCCAACAATAAGTAATATTCCCTTGAAAAGCCGTGCGGAAGCACGGCTTTTCTTATTGCCAAATTCGTTATGCTATGATAAAATATCCGCGAGGTGATAATATTGCTTATTTCTGATATTTACGATCTCGAGGTTATAAAAAAAGCGTTGCCGGAGGGCGCTGACGCCATTTGCATAAAAGAAACCGATTCCACTAACAATATGGCGAGAGAGCTTATCTCGCAAGGCGTGCCACACGGCACCGTCATACTTGCGGATCGCCAGACCGCCGGCCGAGGCAGACGGGGTAACTGCTTCTATTCCCCCGACGGCGGCATATATATGAGCGTTATTCTGAACGCCGAGAATATTCCCTACACCGTTTGCGCCGCCTCCGCAGTTTGCCGCGTTCTTCGCTCGTTCGGAGTCGACGCGGGAATCAAGTGGGTAAACGATATTTTCATAGACGGCAAAAAGGTCTGCGGCATTCTTTGCGAAAGGATCGGAGATCACGTGATCGTCGGTATAGGTATCAACCATTCCGTTGAGAAATTCCCTCCGGAGCTTGAAACCGTTGCCGCTTCCCTGCCCATCGGCGTCCCGAACAGGGAAAAAACCGTCGCTGCCGTACTTTGCGAGCTTTTTAACGTACTCGATAACGTAGATGACGCAAAGGCTTATTACAAAGAAAATATGATGCTGTACGGCAAGAAGGTAAACTTTGATCTCAATGGAGCGAAGAAACAAGGAACCGTTATCGGACTTGGTGATAACGAGGAGCTGCTGATCAAAACGGCGAACGAAACCGTAGCTATAACCTCCGGCATGGTCACTCTTTGCGTGCAAATGAATAATAAATGTTGACAAGTAAACATTTATGTGATATAATCACAGACGAGCCTTAAAAGGTATAATAAATTATTTGGAGCTTTTATGAAAAAGATTATAAGAAGAAAAGCCGAATTCAACTCCGTTAAGGAGATGATCACAGAACAGGCCGCAAAATACGGTGATACCGTTGTTTTCTCTTACAGAAATAAACCCTCCGACGAGGAGAAGGTTAAAATAACTCTTGACGATCTGCTTGAAGACGTTCGCGAGCTTGGAACGGAGCTCATCTCCATGGGCGCCGTTGGCAAGCACTGTGCCGTTGTCGGCAAGCTTACCTATAACTGGATCCGTGTCTATCTCTCCATGCTTTCCGTGGGTGCAGTCATCGTTCCTCTTGACCGTGATTGGACCGCAGAGGAGCTTGCAACCACCATTGATTTTGCGGACTGCGAATACGTATTCTTCGATTCCGATATCGAAAAGAAGATCGCCCCCATTATGGGCGGCGTAAATCCCCGTATCAAGGCCTTCTATTGCCTTGACGAAAAGAGCGAGCATACTTCCGTTTCCGCTCTTGCCGAGCACGGCAGAGAGTCCGTTGAGAACGGAGACACCTCCTTTGACGATTGCAAGATCAACGTTTTCGACGTGGCGAAGATAGTGTTCACCTCCGGCACCACGGGCAAAGGCAAGGGCGTTATGCTTACCCATAAGAATCTTCTCTCCGACCTTGGCTGTGCCGTTGAGTACATTGCAGATTCCTGCGGCAACAAATCCATTGCCGTTCTTCCCCCTCACCACACCTACGGTTCCACCATCAATATTCTCGGTCACATCTGCATCCCCGCAGAGCTTTACCTTTCTTCCGGACTCCGCTACATCGTTAAGGAGCTGAAGGCGGAAAAGCCCACCCACCTGGTTCTCGTTCCTCTTTATCTTGAAACATTCTACCGCAAGATATGGGCAACAGTTAAGGAACGCGGAATGGAAAAGATGATCCGCAATATGATGAAGGTAAGCGACGCTATGCGCGCAAAAGGCATCGACGTCCGCCGCAAGATGTTCTCTTCCGTGCTTTCCTCCTTCGGCGGCAATCTTCACACCGTTATCTCGGGCGGCGCTCCCATCTCCGAGGATATACTTGACGCATTTGACAGCTGGGGCATCAACGTGCTTAACGGCTACGGTATTACCGAGTGCTCTCCCCTCATTTCTGTTAACACCGAGGAGCACAAGAACAAGGGCTCCGTTGGCGTCGCCATACGCGTAGACGACGTTTACATCGCTGATAAGAACGAGGACGGCGAGGGCGAGATTCGCGTTAAGGGTCCCAACGTTATGAAGGGATATTACAAGAACCCCGAGGCAACCGCAGAAGCCTTTGACGAGAACGGTTATTTCCGCACAGGTGATTACGGCAAAATGGACGGCGACCGCGTTATTTACATCACGGGCCGTCTTAAGAATCTTATTATTCTTGCAAACGGCAAGAACGTATATCCCGAGGAGATCGAGACCGCCCTTTGCGCTGTGCCCGGAATCCTTGAGATCATCGTATACGAGGGCGAAAGCGCCAAGGGGCCCGAGAACAACGTTATCGTTGCCGAGATATTCCCCGAGAAGGAGTATTTTGAAAAGAACGGCATTGAGGACGTTAAGGAGTATATGAAGAACGCGGTAGACGAATACAACCGCACCGCAACTCCCTATAAAAAGATAGGACTTATCAAGATAAGAAACGAGGAGTTCCCCAAGAACACCTTGAGAAAGATCCAGCGCTTCAAGCTTAACAAGAGCATTGACTGATAAAAGAAAGGCAGGTGCAATATGGGAACCGAGCGTGTAAGCAAGTTCATCCAGCTTATCGAGGGCATTCACAAGAATATTCAAAAAATCAAGCTTTCCACTGCACCTTTTCTCGGCGTAAAAAGCGTACACGTTTTCTGGATATCCGATCTGTTTCTTCACCCCGAGGGACTTACCGCCGCCGAGCTTGCCTCAAACAGCAAGATCAGCCGCTCCCTCGTTTCCAGAGAATTAAGCGATCTCCATAAAAAGGGGTATATACTTATTGCCCAGGGCGGAGGCGCAAAGAGAGGCAACTACAATTCCCGCATTTTCCTTACGGAAAAGGGGCTTTCCCTGGCAAAAACCATTCTGGGTATTGAGCAAAGGATACAAAAAGAAACCAGGAACGGCATAAGCGACGAGGAGCTTTTCGTGTTCTACCGAACTCTTGAAAAGTTCAGCAACAACCTGCGCAGAATAGCAGAAGAAGATTAACAAACAAAAAATTGCGGCTGCAGAAACAGCCGCAATTTTTTTGTCAGTCTATCAGCTCGCCGATCTTCTCCACTGCAACGCGGATGGCGGGGCGAACGCCGTATTTTGAATAATGGATCATAGATCCGCGGTAGCTTACGCTTCCGTCGTATTCGATCTTTGCGGCGTTGCTCTGGCTGGAGCCGGGGGAGCGGAGCCAATACCAGCATCTGCCCGTTCCGCCCTCCTCATCCTCGTATACGCCCAAGTTCTTTACGTATCGGGTGGGAACACCGTAGGAATAATCCTTTCCAACAAGGTATTTTTCCGCTTCCTCGCAGGAAAGCGCAAACACCCTGTCAACGGTACTGTTGCCGCCAATAGTTCCCTGGGAAGAATTATCCGGGTTTTCAAGGGTTACCTCCATAATGCGTTTCTGCTCAACGGGAGAGAACGCCCCGTTATAAAACTCCCCGTTAAGGAAAGCGCGAAGGTCGCAGGTTTCCCAGGTTACGGAAATGTGAGCCTCGTTATATTTCTTAACCTCAAGAACGTACTTGGAAATGAGCAGTACGCTGTTATCATCCGCTTCAAGCACTATCCAATCGATATCCGATTTAACTGCGCCGTTTTCGCAGTAATATTCGCCGAACTGCACCTCTTCCCCCGCGTTAAGTCCGTAAAAAGGGATGGTGCCCAGATATTCCGCACTGCGCTTGTAATCCCCAAGCTCGCGGAACGCGGCAGCAGCCGATGCATAATCACCGCTTTCATAGCTTTCAACGGCAGAAGAATACTTTATTGCGGGCATAACGGCAAATACGCAAATGCATACCACGGCACAGACCACGGCAACCGTTGGAATAAGTATCTTAAGCAGCTTTGCGCTCCTTTCCCGTTTTTTTGCCTTAGCTATTCTCTTTTCTCTTTCGGCCGAGCGCTTCTCTTCGGCTTCCCTTGCCTCCCTTACGATACGCTCCGTCTCTTCCCTGTCTTTTCTTGCCTTCTCCTCGGCTTTTTTTCTTGCATCGTCGTATTCCGTGGAAAGCCCGTCCTCGGTCAAGGAGTCTTTTTCCCTTTCTGCCGCCTCGCGCTCTTCCCTTTCAAGCCTGCGCTGTTCGGCACAAATAAAATCGCATATCTCGTTTATAGCGACTTTTTCGTTCGCGTTTGCAAGAGACAAAGCGTGTAAAAACGCCTCGTCTTTACAAGGATCAGCCGTATTTCTTCTTTTACAGGAATGAAGAATATTGCCCGTAATATGCTCTCTGTCAGCGCCCACTCCGTATGAGGACATAAAAATTCCCATTGAAGCTGCAGGACTGTCATCGGTTTTTGCAATAGCCTCAAACAAACGAAGCGCACTGTAAAAATCGTCGTGAAGCATATAACGGTACGCATCGGTATAGTGCTGCTTCGTCTCCTCATCGGGAGTCTGTGGGTACAGCTGCTTTGCACCGCATTCGCGGCAACAAAGAACGGTACCGTTTATTTCGATCTCCTCTCCGCAGGCACGGCAAAGAGTGTATTCCTTCTTTTTTTTCATTTTATTTTTCCTGTAATCCCTTTCCCTTGGGCACGGTTATTTTTGCATCTGCAACGCGGTCAAGCTTTCCAAGATATACGGTACCGTCTTCCCGCTTAACAAAAACGCCGCGATAAAGCGGAGAATACGTTCCGCCGAAGCAGGTATAGAACGATACGATAAACGTATTTTGGGTTTCCTTAACGTTTACCAGCTCAACGGTAGCGGCGGAAGCGCTTACCTGCCCCACAGCGGTATAACCCTCAACCTTTGGAAGATACGTAAACACTGCGTCTCCACGGTGGGAAACGTTCTTTGCTCCGCCGAAGTTTGAATATACCGTATATTCAAAATCCTCTATGGGAACGAGAACGGAAATGCGCATCTTCGGATACTTCTTTTCGGCTTCCTTGATTTTTGCGGAATTGCCCGTGTATTTGGAATAACCGGTGTTTACAAGATAGGAAAGAATGCGGTCGCGGTATTGCTCTGAAACGGTCTTGGGATCGGAAAACGAAGCAAGCTCCACGCCGTTGTAGCTTATTACGGAAATAATCCTTTTGAATTCCTCTCCGAACGAATGCTCTGCACCGTGCTCGGCAATAATGGGCTCATTCAGAAAGTTCGCAACGCTCGCTTCATTGCGTATAACGGAACACGAGCATAAAACCAAAGCCGCAAATAACAAAGCCGCAAATCTGCGCATACGTCCCCTCCTTTTCGGCTCTTTGCAATTTTCCACCTTACATTATATTTATATTATATATTCGACATTTTTTTGTGTCAACAGAATTATGCAAACTTCAAATTTTGTATTGAATTTTATATAATTCTATTGACAAATTATTATTACCGTGTTACAATCATAACGTAAAGAGAGGTAAGGTTATGAAAAAAAGTATATATTCACTCGTATTGTCAGATGCTGTGATAGAAGGCATTGACCGTATGGCTTATGGGATGGGCATCAGCCGTTCCGCGCTTATAAATCAGATTCTGGCTGAAAGAATAGATTATATAACACCCGAACAAAGGATAGCACAGGTTTTTGAAGCTCTTGAGAACTTCGTAAGACATTCGGGAGCTTACAGAATATACGCTCAGCCTTCAAGCTCTATGTTTTCGCTCACCGCTCCGTTGACCTATAAATATAATCCCACGGTAAAATACAGTCTTGAGCTTAATAAGGAATACGTGCAAGGGAAAGACGTTGGCGTTCTGCGAATATCGCTGAGGAGCAAAAGCGCGGCGCTGATGGAATGTCTGAACGCTTTTTATCTAATTTGGTCCGCTCTTGAAAAAAGAAGCACGGGACGGTGCGGTACTGCGTACAGCGACGGACGGTACGCAAAGCCCATCCGCCCCATTGGCAATCTTACTCCCGAGGAGCTGGGCACTGCCATTGCCGATTATATCAAGGTCGTTGACGACTGTATGGGTATATTCTTTTCTTATCTTGATTCACCCGCACGGAGCGCCCGTGAGATCGAAGCAAGATACCTTTCCTATCTGAATTCAAAAGCAAAGATCATGTAAGGAGGAAGAACAAAATGAATGCAGAACAACTTACAAAAAACAGTATCAAGGCTCTTGAGCTTGCACAAAGCACAGCCGCAGAATACGGAAACCCCTCCATCACCTCCCTGCATCTGGCATACGCACTTGCAGAGCCCGAAGAAGGACTTATCCGACAACTCTTTATTTCGATGGACGTAAGCGGCGAGAGCTTTGTAAGCTCCTGCAAAGCCGAGATCGAAAAGCTCCCCAGAGTAAGCGGAGCAAACAGAAGCGAAACGGGAAGCGATATTGCCGCCGCACTCGCAAAAGCCGAGGACAGCGCAAAGAAAATGGGCGACAGCTTCATTTCCGTGGAGCATCTTATGCTTGGTCTTCTTGAAAGCGCCAAGGGTGCCTTGAAGGACATCTTCTCTAAGCACGGCGTAACGGAGAGCGCCTTCCTTTCGGCGCTGAAAAACGTACGCGGTAACCGCCGCGCCGACAGCGATTCACCCGAGGATTGCTACGACGCACTTAAAAAATACGGGCAGGACCTCGTTGCCCTTGCAAGAGCGAAAAAGCTTGATCCCGTTATCGGCAGAGACGAAGAGATACGAAGCGTTATCCGTATCCTTTCAAGAAAATCAAAAAACAACCCCTGCCTTATAGGTGAGCCCGGCGTTGGTAAGACCGCCATTGCCGAGGGCCTTGCACAGCGCATAGTAAAGGGCGACGTACCGGAAAATCTCCGCGACAGGACCGTATTCTCCCTTGATATGGGAGCTCTTATTGCAGGAGCAAAATTCAGAGGAGAATTCGAAGAAAGGCTTAAAGCCGTGCTTACCGAGATAAAGGAAAGCGACGGAAAGATCATACTGTTTATTGACGAGCTTCACACAATCGTGGGTGCGGGCAAGACCGAGGGCAGTATGGATGCGGGAAATCTGCTGAAGCCCATGCTTGCAAGAGGAGAGCTTCACTGCATCGGCGCTACCACCCTTGACGAATACCGCAAGTATATTGAAAAGGATGCGGCACTTGAGCGCCGCTTCCAGCCTGTTACGGTGCCCGAGCCAACCCTTGAGGACACCATTGCCATTCTGCGCGGTCTGAAGGAAAGATACGAAGTATTCCACGGAGTTAAAATTCAGGATCAGGCACTTATCAGTGCCGCAACTCTCTCTCACCGCTATATCTCCGACAGATTTCTCCCCGACAAGGCGATCGACCTTGTGGATGAGGCTTGCGCGCTGATAAAAACAGAAATGAATTCCATGCCCACGGAGCTTGACGAGATCAGCCGCGATATTATGAGGCACGAGATCGAGGAAGCCGCCCTTAAGAAAGAGACCGACAAGCTTGCCATTGCGCATCTTGAGGAGATAAGAGCGGAGCTTTCCGAGATGCGGGCGAAATTCAACGAAATGAAGGCAAAATGGGAAAACGAGAAATCCGATATCGGCAAAATACAGCGCCTGCGCGAGGAGATAGAGCAAACCAACGCAGCTATAGAAAAAGCCCAGAGCGAATACGATCTTAACAAGGCCGCAGAGCTTAAGTACGGCAAGCTGCCCAAACTAAAGAAGGAGCTTGAGGACGAAGAGAAAAAAGCCGAAAGCGGCGAAAGAGAAAGAACCTTGCTCCGCGACCGCGTTACCGAGGACGAGATCACGAAGATCGTTGCCCGCTGGACGGGAATCCCCGTTGCCCGCCTTATGGAAAGCGAAAGAGATAAACTGCTCCGACTGCCCGAGATCCTTCACAAGAGAGTTATAGGACAGAACGAAGCCGTAGAGAAGGTAAGCGACGCCATTCTCCGTAGCCGCGCGGGAATCGCGGATCCCGACAGACCCATCGGATCATTTCTTTTCCTTGGTCCTACGGGCGTTGGCAAAACGGAGCTTGCAAAAGCCCTTGCTGAGGCGCTTTTTGACGACGAGCGCAATATGATCCGCATAGATATGAGCGAGTATATGGAAAAGTTCTCCGTATCCCGTCTTATAGGTGCCCCTCCCGGCTACGTAGGATACGAGGAAGCGGGTCAGCTTACGGAGGCGGTACGCCGACGCCCCTACTCCGTCGTACTTTTTGATGAGATAGAGAAAGCGCATCCCGACGTGTTCAACGTACTTCTTCAAGTGCTTGACGACGGAAGAATTACGGACAGTCAGGGCAGGACCGTTGATTTCAAGAACACCATAATGATACTCACCTCAAATCTCGGCTCCGATATTATTCTTAACGGAATAGAAAACGGAGAGATAAGTGAAGAAGCAAAAGAGAGCGTTTCCCTGCTTCTCAAGCGCAGCTTCCGCCCCGAATTTCTTAACCGTCTTGACGAAACGGTATTCTATAAACCGCTCTCCTCCGATGATATTTATAAAATAACGGAGCTCCAGCTCAGTGCTCTGCGCAACCGTCTTGCTTCCCACAGACTGTTCCTTGAGCTTACGGATGAGGCAAAGCGGTTCATTGCGGACGCGGCGTACGATCCTATCTACGGAGCAAGACCTCTCAAGCGTTATCTGCAGAGCAAGGTGGAAACGCTCATTGCAAGAGAGATGATTGCGGGAGATATAGCGCCCGAAAGCACCGTTATCGTGGATGTAAAGGACGGCGGACTTGCAGTCACCGTCAAGGATCCCGAACCCGTCAAGGCTTAACAAAAGGGGGTGTAAAGAAACACAGTTTCTTTACACCCCCTTAAACAGCCAAGGGGATAGGAAAAAATGGCTGGAACGGGCAAATATCCACACGATAGGCGTATATTATACGTCGAGTGTG
>SVSB01000056.1 GCA_015064505.1 Oscillospiraceae bacterium | reverse complement strand
CGGAACCCGTGACGGTATTATGACCTATCTGCTCCATAAGGGGCTTGAGGACAGCCACGCGTTCAAGATAATGGAGCTCGTCCGTAAGAACAAAAAGGGAGCGCCTCTGCCTGAGGAAATGGTGGAGGATATGCGCAGTCATAACGTGCCCGAGTGGTATATTGATTCCTGCCGCAAGATAAAATATATGTTCCCTAAGGCGCACGCGGCGGCGTACGTTATATCCGCGCTCCGTCTCGGATGGTACAAGATTTATTATCCCGTTGAATTTTACGCCGCGTTCCTTACCGCCGCCCCCGGAGGCTTTGACGCATCTATCGTGCTTGGCGGTCTTTCCTCCGTGAACGCTTACATCAAGATGGTAGATGATAAGAGCAAGCGCGAATCCAAGGAAAAGGCAACGGCCAAGGAAAAGGAATTGCAAGGAACTTTGTTTTTGGTGCGTGAGGCGCTGCTTCGCGGAGTTAAATTCCTGCCGGTGGATCTTTACAAATCAAACGCATCTGCATTCCTTGTGGAGGACGGAAAGATCCGAGTGCCCTTCTCCTCAATGAACGGACTGGGAGAGAACGCCGCACAGGCGATAGTTGAGGCGCGTAAGGACGGAGAATTCCTCTCCCGCGAGGAGCTTCGCATCCGCGCAAAGCTCAACAAATCCGTCGTTGATATGCTGGGCGAAGCGGGGGTTCTTGCAGACCTTACGGAAACCAATCAGCTCACACTGTTCTGATAACATAAAACAGCCTTCCCCCACAGGGGAAGGCTGTTTTTATTATATCTCAAGTCCTTTGAAAAAATCGTCAAAAGAACAATCGTAAATCTTCCTTAATGCAATAAGAACGCTTATACGAACGTTAAGCTCGCCTGACTCGTATTTTGCATAGCAACTTCTTGCGATATCGCATCCCATTCGCTGAAGCTCCACACATAGCCTTTCTTGAGAGATCCCGTAATTATCTCGTAAAACCCGTAAATTGTCTCCGATGCACCTGTCTCTGCGAAGCTTTTGTTCCATATAACCCTCCATTTGTCCGGTATTGGTTGCAATCACTTATACTTTATGCTATAATCTTCAAAAAAGTTGTCCGTGATACTGGTCAAAAAGAGGTTTGTTATGAAATGTTGTGTTGTATCCGCTTTTTCAAGTGAATATCCGTTTTATCGGGGTTTATCTGCAAAAGAAAAGACGAAGTGTTTTGAAGAATTGTTTGGTAGTATAGGAAAACTGATATGCTTGGGGTGCAAAGAGTTCATTTTTGGGTCATCCGATATTGGTGATAATTATGCTTTCAACGCTGTTGAATTTTATCGCTTGAGCGGTGAAAATGTAATCGCGGTAGCTGACATTTGCGGTGAACATATAATTACCAAAGGAAATGATCTTGACGACGTGCTTGATGTTAAAAAATCAGAAAGCTTTATTGAGAAAACGAAATCTATGATCGATAGATCGGATTATATTCTTCTCGTTTGGAACAATAACCGTTTTAGTCCTATATATGCCGTAATAGATTATGCTCAAGATAATATGAAGCCGATCTTTTACGTTTCTGTGATTTGAAAGTCGTTAAGCGATATTTGCCGTATAATTCTCTTTTGATTCAAAGAGCCTATAATAATAAAAAACGGAGGCTGCTTCTTTACGAAGAGCCTCCGTTGCGGTTTTGCTATTTGGTGATGTTGCAATAATACTCAAATCTGGAAATAAGATATCTGCCCATATCGGCGGTAAGGGAAAATGCGGTCTTATTGAGGGGCTCGGGGAACTTTTTGTAAAAGCCTGCGGCTTCAAAGCTCAGATTGCCCTCATATCCGATATCGGCAAGCGCCTTCATCGTTTCCTCCCAGTCAATATTGCCTTGGGAGGGAATGATGTGCATATCCTTTGTGCCGTCGTTATCGTGCACGTGCAGGCATTTTACGCGGCTTCCCATTGCGCGGATGCCGTCCTGCGGCAATACTCCGGAGAAGTTAAAATGCCCCGTATCAACACAAGCAACGTACTTGTCGTTTCCGAGTTCGTCAAGCGTTTTGCAGAAGCTCTCCGGCTTTTCGGAAACTGAGTATTTACCCGCATTCTCAATTGCAAGGCAGATGCCGTACTCTTCAAGATACGGGCGAAGTCTTTTGAAATATTCGACGTTGTAATTAAAAAGACCGTCATAATCTCCGTCTCTAGCAAAGTGATGCACCTTGCAAGGGTGGGTAACCGCATACTTAACTCCGAGCAGATGGCAGGTGTGAAGCGATTCAACTATTTTTTCATACATTCTTTCGAAAAAGTCTTCGTTATGCAATGCGGAAGCAAAGGGAAGATGTGCCTGATCTAGGGTTATCCCCTTATCCTCTGTGAACTTTCTAAGCTCGGTGTAAAAGCTGTCCGGCTGATTTGAAGTGTAATATTCCGGAACGTGCGCAGGGTAATCGATCGCCTGAAAGCCGTTTTCGGCACAAAGGTCGACAGTGCCGCGCACCCCGTATTTTTCGACAAGCCTTGCTAAATTGGTAGAAAGCTTCATTTTCTTTTCCTATAATTTCGGGCGGTGTCTGCATTTTGCAGACACCGCCCTTGGTTATTTATGCCTTTTTCTTAATGCTTCTCTGTATGAGCTTAACGATCTCAACGATCGGGATAATGCTGATGGCAAGAGCCATTGCAACGCCGTACTCAACGAGATCAAGGTGAGCAAGGCTGAACGCGTTGGAAAGGAAGGGGATCTCTACTACCGCAGTCGTAAGCAGGAAGGAGAGAATGCCCGCACCCCAGAGCCACTTGTTCTGATTCTTCATTGCGAAGATGGAGCCGTGGAGAGAACGCATATTGAAGGAGTGGAAGATCTCACACATAGAGAGGGTAAGGAATGCCATGGTGGTGCCGTGGATGCTTTCTTCAACGATATTGAAGTTGCCGGTCTCAAGATAATGACCAACGAAGTAAGAAGCGAGAGTGATGATGGTTACAAGGAAGCCCTGATATGCAACCGCAACGCCAAGACCGCCTGCAAAGATACCCTCACGGGAATCACGGGGACTGCGGTTCATAACGTCAGCCTCGGGCTTTTCCATACCCAGAGCAAGTGCGGGGAAGCAGTCTGTGATAAGGTTGATCCAGAGCAGGTGAACGGGCTGGAAGATGGTGAATCCGAGGAGAGTTGCAAAGAAGATGGAGAGAACCTCGGAAAGGTTGGATGCAAGGAGGAACTGAATAGCTTTACGGATATTATCGTAAATTCTTCTGCCTTCGCCAACTGCGGAAACGATGGTTGCAAAGTTATCGTCCGCAAGGATCATATCGGCAACGTTCTTGGTAACGTCGGTACCGGTGATACCCATACCAACGCCGATATCCGCATTCTTGATGGAGGGCGCGTCGTTTACTCCGTCGCCCGTCATTGCGGTTACCTTGCTCTTCTTTCTCCAGGCGTTTACTATTCTGGTCTTATGCTCGGGCTGTACGCGAGCGTATACGGAATATTTCTCAACGGCGGTGATGAAGTCCTCATCGGAGATGGAGTCAAGCTCCGCGCCTGTAATTGCCTGATCGGCGGAGTCGATGATGCCAAGCTGCATTGCGATGGCAACGGCGGTGTCCTTGTGGTCACCCGTGATCATAATGGGACGGATACCTGCGGTGCGGCACTCGTCGATAGCGGGCTTAACCTCGGGACGGACGGGGTCGATCATACCAACGAGTCCAACGAAGGTGAGATCGCACTCAACGGCATCGCTCTCGTATACTGCGGGCTCTGCGGTAAGATCCTTCTTTGCGGCGGCAAGAACGCGGAGCGCCTTGTCTGCCATTGCCTTGTTAGCGGCGAGTATATCTGCGCGGATGGCGTCGGTCATCTCAACTACGTTGCCGTCAACGATGGCCTTGGTGCATCGCTTGAGGATCTCATCGGGTGCGCCCTTTGTGAACTGGACGAGTGCGCCGTCCTCTGTCTTGTGGACGGTGGACATCATCTTTCTCATGGAATCAAAGGGAACCTCGCCGATGCGTACGAACAGATTCTTCTGCGTATTCTTGGAAAGGTCAAGCTTTTCTGCGTAGTTAACGAGTGCGCATTCGGTGGGCTCGCCCACTGCGGTGCCCTCGGTAACGTCAAACTCCGCATCGGAGCAGAGGGACATAGCGTTTGCAAGAAGCTTTTCATCGCAACCGTAATGGTCAACTACGGTCATCTTGTTCTGGGTAAGGGTACCGGTCTTATCGGAGCAGATTATCTGGGTGCAACCGAGAGTTTCAACTGCGGTAAGCTTACGGATAATAGCGCTGCGCTTGGACATATTGGTAACGCCGATGGAAAGAACGATGGTAACGACGGTTGCAAGTCCCTCGGGGATAGCCGCAACTGCCAGAGAAATTGCAAGCATAAAGGAATCGATGATGGGCTCTATGCCGAATTCTCCTGCCTGAACCAGCTTAACGCCGAAGATAACAACGCAGATACCGATTACAAGGTAGGTAAGGATCTTGGAAAGGCCCGCAAGCTTGATCTGGAGAGGAGTTTTGCCTTCCTCTGCCTTGGAGAGCGCGTCTGCGATCTTTCCCATCTCGGTCTCCATGCCCGTTGCGCAAACAACGGCCTTGCCGCGTCCGTAAACGACGGTGGAGCCCATAAATACCATGTTTTTGCGGTCGCCGAGAGCAACGTCGCCGTTTGCTCCTGCGGTAAGGGCCTCTTCCTGCTTGGTAACGGGAACGGACTCACCGGTAAGGGCGGCTTCTTCGATCTTCATACTTGCGCACTCAATAATACGCGCGTCTGCGGGAACTGCGTCGCCTGCTTCAAGAACGATGATATCGCCAACGACCAGCTCCTCGCTCTTAACGGTGATCTGTCTGCCGTCACGGATAACCTTGGAGGTTGCGGCGGCGATTTCCTGAAGAGCTTCAATAGCCTTTTCGGCCTTGCTTTCCTGGAACACGCCGAGAATAGCGTTGATAAGAACGACTGCAAGGATAATAACAACGTCGGAAGGGAAGCCCATATGACCTTCAAGAACGCCGTGGTATATCTCCACACCCGCGGAGATGGCGGCGGCAACCAGAAGAATGATGGTCATGGGTTCTGCCAGCTGCTTGAAGAAACGATGGATAAGGGATTCCTTCTTGCCTTCAGCAAGCTTGTTTTTTCCGTATTTTTCAATACGACTTTGTGCTTCAGCGCTTGAAAGACCGTTTTCGGTGGCTTCAAGATCGGAAAGCACCTTTGCCTTGGGGTCTAAGTAAAAGCTCATACTTTTCTTTTCTCCTTGGAATTTATATAATTTTATTTTTATTCTTATCTTTGCCCCATAATAATATTCTACCAAAAACACGTCAAGTAAATCAACGGGATTTAACGGGCAAAAGGTAGAAAACAGAGCAATGAAACCGTATAAAAAACAAAAGACGATACCTATCCGCACGGATAAGTCTCGTCTTTTAAGATATGCCAGGATCAATGTCCAGTGATGTTGGCAATATCGCACCAAGGGTGCTGACTACTCCCTTATTTGGTTGTATTATAGCACCGTTGGTACGAATTGTCAATAATTAATGCAATATAATTATTTTTACCCGTGGGTAAAAGGGTCAATATTCCCCGAAGCCTCTGTCCTTTAACAGTTTGCACACTTCGTTATAATGAGGAAGGGAAGGCATTGCTCCCATTGCGGAAACGGTAAGCGCCGCAGTGTGGTTTGCAAAGGTCAGGACCTTATCGCGCTCCCATCCGCTGCAGGTGCCGTAGCAAAAAGCACCGATAAAGGAATCTCCCGCGGCAGTGGGGTCCACTGCAGTTATACCGCTTGCGCAGGGAGAACGGTACTCCTTGCCATCAGCGAACAGCACCGCGCCCGCAGATCCCAGTGTTATAAGAACGTTCTTAACGCCCATATCCATAAGCTTGCTTGCCGCAAGGCGTACGTCCCCGTAGTTTGCTTCGTGACCGTCGTGCCCTATTGTTATGCCCGTAAGGTCTGCCGCCTCGTGCTCGTTGGGAGATATAAAGGCGAGATACTTAAGAAGCTCGGGGGGCAGGGGAGCGCTTGGCGCGGGATTAAGCATAACGGGAACTCCCGCCTCGTACGCGCATTTTGCAACCGCAAGATTGATCTCCATAGGGATCTCAAGCTGGAGCATTACCATATCAAAATCCGCGATACGTGCCCTGATGGCGGCGGTCTCTTCTTCGGTTATCTTCATATTTGCGCCGGGAACGATGATTATTCTGTTCTTTGTGGATTCACCGGGTACTTCCTCAAGAAGCACGGCGGCGCATCCCGTGTGGGTTGAAGAATCACGCAAAACTGCGGAAACGTCAACGCCTGCCTCCTTGCAGGTATCAAGCAGAACGTCGCCGTCGTTATCAAGTCCAACCTTGCCGAACATGGTCACGTCCGCGCCAAGGCGTGCCGCCTGTACAGCCTGGTTCGCGCCCTTTCCTCCCGGCGCCTTACGGAAGCCTGTTCCGATTATGCTCTGTCCGCTGTTGGGGAAAACCTCGGTGGAAACGATGTTATCCATTACGAAGCTTCCCGTAACAAGTATCTTTGGCTTTTTCATATTATTTTCCTCGTTTCGTTCAGATAATGGTGAGAGTAAACTGCTCAACTCCCGCGAAGTATCCTGCGGAAAGCTCGTTCTTTCCCTTGCAGGTCAGAGTGAAGCGGTTAACGCCCGCCTTTACCTCAAGCTTGTCAAAATATACCGTAAGAGGCTTGCCCTCTGCGGAGTAAAGATCTACCTCGGTAATTGGGGTGCCGTTAAGACCTATCTCAAAAATACCGTAGTTGCCCGCGCAGGAAAGGGTCATGGTGCCGTGGTATACGCCGTTAGTTTCGGAGGAAAAGGGAAGGTGCAGCACGGAATTTTCTTGGCCGTTGACAAACATAAGATGCATTCCCGTTTCCCATCTTTCTCCGAGATCGGAGGTGGGGCGGGGATAAGCGTGCCCCGCAGTGCGGTAAGCGCAGGGGTGCAGATCCTCGCAACGTACGTTTATTTCCTCTTCTGCCACGTGGCGGGTGTTTTCGCGCCATACGTTTGTGTGATCGGAAAGAGCGATATTCTCAATGCCCTTGTATTCACTTACGGGAACGAGGAGCAAAAAGTCGATGCCGAAGCTGTAATCGGTTGAAAGCTCGTTTTTGCCCGTTACGGTGAATACTATCTCATTTTCAAAGCCTGCCTTTACCTCAACCTCTCCAAGCTCCGTGAGCTTTGCGGCGGAAACCTTTTCGGCGTAAAGATCAACGGCTTCTCCGACAGCCTTTCCGTTTACGGAACAGCTTACGGTTCCGTAATCGGGAGCGCTTGTAAAGGAAGCCAAAAGAATATGCTTGCCGTCCTTTGCGGCGGGGAGCACGGCCTTTATGGAATCGCCTTCCTCAAGTCGGCGGCAGAAGAGCTGAAGATCGTTGCTCCAGCAGGGCCCGAACTCGTACGCCATAAGTTGAGAGGAAGCGTATCCCTTCTTGCTGTTGATCTTAACGATCTTAAGGTACTCACCCTCGGTGAAATTGCCCGCAACGGCATCCCCCTCCACAAGATAGTAATCGAGTGGCTTTTCGTCGTCGTAATAAACGTTGCTTACGACGCTGTCGCTTGCAAGGTAAACGTGGGTGGTAAAGCCGTATTGAGTATACTCCGGTCCGTAATATTTTTCAAGATATCCGTCAAAGGATTTTTTAAACGCAACGCTGTCGCCGGTAAAGATGCGCACGAGGGAGCGGTTGCCCTTGAAGAAGGAGCGGCCCACGCAATAAGGCTGTGCGTGGAACGCACGGTTGAATACGATGGGCGAGCACCATGCGTAGCCGAAGAAGTCCTCCGTACCCGTACCGAACCAGGAGGGGAATTTTTCTCCGTCCACGAAGAGCTTTTCATCGCCCTCTCCCCACCAATAGTTACCGGGATCGCTTGCGGGGTCGGTGCGGTCGGAAATTTTTGACATGTGCAGGGTGACCGCCGCAAGGCGCCCTTCGCCCTCAACGCGCAGAAAGCTGTAGTCGGGGTGGCGTGTCTTATCTTCAGCGTAAGCACCGCGATTAAAGAGCGCACAGTAGCGCAGAGCCTTGTCCTCGGGAATATCAAATGCCGCCGTAGTTACGGAAAGCTCTATCTCCGCCTCTCTTCCAACGGTGTAGATCTCTATTTTTGCACCGTCAAGATATGGCATATAGAAATAATTGTAGAAGGTCTTGTCGTTTCTTGTGCCGAGGAGGTAGGTGCGCACCTTGCTCATGCCGTAGCAGGTTGCAAAAAAGTCACCAATGGGTGCGTTAACGTCTGCTTTATCGGAGCCGTTCCAGTATATCCTGATGCGCAGATCCTTTAAAAGCTCAACGGTTTCCAGCTGATGGTCGGAGGTGGAGTAATGCACCTTTGCAAGCAGACCGTAGATCGCCCCCTTGCCGGCAAGAGTCTTTATTGCGGGGGTCGTTTTTGTGACGGTGTAGCTTTCAAAGGGGGCGTCCTCCATTCCCTCGGGATGCTTGCCGCATTCGGTGGAGAAAATGGCGTTTATCTTTTCAAGGATCGCTTTGTTCTCCTCGGAAAAAACGGAGGAGGTGGTGCTTTCAACGGTGGTTCCCTCGGGGAACGTGGTGTAGTTTATATGGTAGTACTTGCCCCATCCGTCGTCACCGAAGCCGCCGTAAGCAACGATACGGCAGGATTCGTTATAGGTGATGGGAACGAAGCAGTTCTTTCCCTTGGCGGCCTCGTAGCAGAGCGCGGGATATATAAATGGTTCGGACGCGCAGTTAAAATAATCGTTGAAGGGAAGATCTATCGTCGGCTCCGCGCTGCCGTCAATATATATCTTAACTCTGCCGGGGCCTGAGGTTGCCGACCAGATGCGGGATATGTAACCGGGGCCCTTCATATCCGCTATAAGTGCGCCGCCGTCCTCAAGATCGCAGATCCAGTGACCGCCGTCGCCGTTTGCGTCCCATGCGATATACTGACCGTTTTCGTATTTTGACGCGCGATCGTAGGAGGTGAATTCCGCAGTGACCTCGCCGCCGCCCTTGGTGGCAAGGAACTTGGGGTCTATCATTCTTTTTGCTATATCAACGTATGAATAATGCATATCCTGCTCCTTTTTTATCTGTTGCCGCTCTGACCGAGGGTGCCCCCGGGATGGCGCATTAAATATTGCTCAACGGAAAGCTCTTTTCTTTCCTGCAGAATTACGGAAAGCGCCTGTAGGGCAAGACATTCCGCGATAACGGACATACGGGGCGCGCGATTGAGAGGACCGCCCTCGCGCTCCACTCCCGCAAAAATATGCACCTCGCAGAACTTTGCAAGCCAGGATTCGGGCTTGCCCGTTACGGCAATAAGCTTTGCCCCGTTATTTCTTGCGGCGATCGCTGTCGCTTTAAGCTCTGCCGTTTCTCCGCTGTTGGAGATGCAGATCACGACGTCGTTTTTCCCAAGCTGTCCGCAGGAGCCGTGTACCGCTTCCGTGCCGTGAAGAAAATAGGTGGGGGTTCCCGTGGAGGAAATGAGGGAAGCCATATATCCCGCAACGTGGGCAGGCTTGCCTATGCCCGTTACGTGCAGTCTGCCGCCCGCTTTTTCCGCCTCGCAGATAAGATCTGCCGCTGCGTAAAGCTCTTCCTCTTTTATAGCGTTCAGGTATTTGGGAAACTCCTCACCGCAAATACCGAAAAAGGTGTTAAGTGCGTTCATCGTGTTCTCCTTGTAATTTATATGATCTCAAGATAGTCTTTGTCGGGAAGGGCGGGGAAGTCGGTGAATATACCGTCGTGATACCAGAAGGCAACGGAGGAAATATCATCCTGCCTCGGCAGATATCTGCCCTCGGAGCGCCAGCCGAGTGCCTGAACGGTCACCTTCAGATCCTCTGTAAAGTAGATGGGATCAATGAGATGCCAGCGATAAAGGGAAAAACGAAGATTGGCCTTATACAGTCCGTCAGGGCGCAGTACCTTTGGCATTCCCAGATAAGGGGTGGAAAACTCCTTGTATTCGCGGTTTACGTCAAAGTTATAAGCGCCGCCGAAGTAGTCCTCCGTACCCGTGCCGCAGATGGTGGGAAACTCCTTATCTCCGTCAATATAGAACTTGACCTCGCCTTCACCCCACCAGCCGTTGTTGTTCTGTCCCCAGAAAAGATAAGTACCAACGTACTTGCCCTTGCCCTTTACTCCGTCAAGTATGGTGTAGACCTCCTTGTAGGGCAGGGGATTAACGCGGCGGAACTGGGCGTGCAGATATCCGCAGTTCTCGGGAACGGGACCGAGCAGATAATCAACGGAATAATAAAGTCCCACCTGCTCGTTATGAATGTTTTCTATGGTCATTCTGCAATGCTTCTTAAAGGGCATCTCCCAATAGCTGTTAAAGCCGCGTGCGGGGTTTACGCAAGCGGTGGCGGAATTGACCTGACCGAAGGTCTGATACTCGGCTGATGCAAAAAAGTCGTGAAGCGGAACCTCAATGGAGGGCTTTTCGCATCCGTCCCAATATATGCGGAGGATAAGACGGCGGTTTACCTTGCAGTTATCGGTAAGCCAGATATGGGTTATCTTTCCGGGGCCTTCAATATCCGCAAGCTCGTATACCTCGTTTGGCTGAATGTGGATATAAGGACGGCACTTCCATCCGATCCCAAGCTCTCTGGCGGCAGCAACGCCCTCGGCTTCCATGGCGCCCTTGCCCTTTTCTCCCGTAGGATTTTCCGGAGATATGGAACGGGATTCAAAATTCTCAAAGCACGACATTCCGTTATGATTTGTGAAAAAATTGCTCATAGCTTGACATTCCTCCGTTTGTATTTTAAAATAGGTATTACGACAGACACAGTGATATCTACTTTAATATTAGCATTCTTTCGGCACTTCAAGCAATGGCAATAGTTGATTGGTATTTAACAATTATTTGCACGGAGGGGTTATGGATCTTAACAGGCTGTCTCCATACATACGGGTTGCCATGTATTCAACCATGGGGCCGAGGCACCATCTGGGACGCAGAACGATCTTTGACTACGAGATAATCTGCGTTAAAGGCGGCGGCAGTGATATAATTATAGGTGATACGACGTATCGTGTAAAGGAAAACGATATCGTTCTCCTGCGCCCGGGAGTTGCCCACGAGTTCTGCGGCATCGGTGAGCCGTTTTTTCAGCCACATATCCATTTTGATCCGTTTTTTGATGAAAAAAGCCTTAAGCGCACCGTAAGCTTCAGAGATGAGCGGGTAATGAGCGAGGAAGAGAGGTTACTTATACAGAATGACGTTCTTTTCCCCGACCGCATTCCCCCCGTATTCGTACCGAGAGACGGGGAAGCCTTTCGCTCCTGCTTCTTCAAAATAATAGATATCTACCGCAAAAAGGAAAAGAATTATACCGTCCGTTATAAGCTGGAGCTTATGCGTCTTCTTGATATGATATTCAGGCAGTTTAACTGCTATGGCGACGAAACAAAGGCGGAGGACGATTTCGTAATAGACGCTGTAAAGGAGTATATAGACAATAACAGCGACAAGCTCATGACCCTTGACGGACTTTCTGAACAATTCTTTCTTAATAAATACACTCTGATGCGCAAGTTTACGGAGAAATACGGCGTTACCGTTATCGCTTATTACAATAAGCGCCGTGCGGAGGCGGCAAAGCAGCTGCTTGCAAGCACTCGGCTTTCCGTTTCCGAGGTAAGCGAGGCTCTGGGATTTGCCGATATTTACACCTTCAGCCGCTTCTTTAAAAATGCCACGGGTGCATCCCCTACAAGCTTCCGCAAATTATGAATAAACCGCCGTTCCGGCTGTGTCGTGATATAATCCCCTTAAAGTAGACACTTGAAAAAACAAAAAAGTTTTCAAGACTACTTTAAGGGGGTTAATTTTATGCCAAGAAGAAAAGGAAAAAATAAGAAATACAGTGTGGAATTCAAGTTA
>SVSB01000055.1 GCA_015064505.1 Oscillospiraceae bacterium | reverse complement strand
CTTCCTTAGATACACACGGGACGTCGAGGTATCGAACCCCGAAGGGGTGAGCGCGACCAACGGGAGCTCACCGCTCGCGGTGGTTGAAAGCGCCGTCCACTACCATGACTACCTGCGGAGTGAGACTCTCAAAGGTTTCCCTTTTTATCCTTTTTATTTATCCCTTTTTTGAAGTTCTAAGGGGGCGCGGGGGATTTCTTTCAAGAAATCCCCCGCATACTCCTTCGTTCTCTAACTACCCCCGCATACTCCTTCGTTCTCTAACTACCCCCGCATTCTCTTTCGTTCTCTAACCAGCCCCCCCCGCATTCTCTTTCGTTCACTAACTTCGCACCCCTGCGGCTTTCTACGGGGAAGTTGAACGATCGGTAAGCTTTTTGAATGATTAAACATTGACACATACAGCGAAAGCTGTATACTAAAGGCGTAAGGTGATAAATTTCTCCAAAGGAGATGAATGATATGTATATTATTAAAGAAAACTCGGGGTTCGCCATTGCCGATAAGAAAGGCGAGAATACCGTTGCGGTATTGAAGGCTCCCGTGATCGAGGAAAACGGCAAGCTTTTATATACGGACGATATGGGTAACGGCAAATATTCGGGTTACGGATTTTCGGCTTCCGACACCGTTTGCGATCTTGGCAGAGGTCTGTTCTCCGTGGAACGAACGGTCACAAATTGCGGAGAAAAGCGCAAAATCAAGTTAATAGCGGAAAGCGAGACTTTTTTCGCGCCCAAGAAATATCTGATACCCTGCGTATCCTATAACGGCAACGAATACGGCGACGGTAAGGAGCCCAAGGGTATGTTTATGGAGGGGGAGCCGTGGATACACGCCTATGACCGCACCTCCGTGCCCTCCTGCACCGTTACGGAAAACGCCGAGGTTGCCTTTTCCATGTTCGTATCCAACAGAGATACGGATTCTCTCCGTTCCTCCTGCTCCATCGTACCCGGTGAAGGCGAGGGCGAGCTTATACAGCGCATCTACTGGCCCGTAACGGAGGCGCCCTATACGTACAGCGATAACGACAAGCTGACGGAAAGGTACGACGAGTATCTTACCCTTGAAAAAGGGGAGAGCTTTACCGTGCTTTTCTACGTGCTTGCCTCCGTTCCCCGCTGGGAAAATTACGGTTCAAACGAGGTCTTCGACAGGGCGCTGGAGCTTTTTGCCTTTGATAAAAAACCTAATCTGTCCACCGCCGATATCTGGAAGTACGGAATCCTTTACACGAAGTATCTGCTCCACGATATAAGAGAGGGCGGCCCCAGAATATTCTGCATGGGCGTCACCAACACAAAGGACGGCCTCGTGTGGTCGGATGCCTACGAGATCGGCTGGGTAGGGCAGAACATAATGAACGCCCGCTTCCTCATTAAGGAATATATCCGCACGGGTGAAAAAAGCTTGCTTAACGACGCCCTTAACGTGTGCGACGAGTGGGTAAAAAAGCAGTTTGATAACGGACTCGTCCTTGCAAGATTCCAGTGGTACAAGGAGGGCAGGGAGTGGGATTACGTGCCTCTTGATCCCTCAAAGACTTGGGCGGCAAACGTACCGAGAAAAACCGGCTGGCTGCCCGAAACGTGCAATATGGGCTGGGCTGCCGCAGAGTATATCAAGGTCTGGGATCTGCTTCGCTCCATCGGCGTTGACAAGCCGGAATACAAGGAATTTGCCCTTAAGGTCTGTGAGTTCTTCTGCGAAAGGTACAACGACGAGTACGGCTTCGGCAAATCCTGGCACCATATTACGGGTGAGTGCGATAAGAAGGACGGCTCTATCGGCGGCTTTATGACCATGGGGCTTATAGAGGTCTATAAGGTTCTCGGGGAAAAGCGATATCTTGATTGCGCCCTTCGTTCCCTTGATTTTTATTACAAGCGAGATCTTGACAATTACGTTTGTACCGCAGGCGCGGTGGACTGCTCCTGCGTTGACAAGGAAACGGCGGGACCGTTTATCATTGCTTCTCTTGACGCGTACGAGATAACGGGAGATAAGAAGTATCTTGAATATGCGGAAAAGGCGGCGTATTACTTTAACTCCTGGATGTTCGTGTACGATATTCATTACGGACCCGAGGCAGAGTTCACCACCCACGGATATTACACTGCGGGCGGCACCTCCGTATCCGTTCAGCATCCCGCTATCGACCAGTGGGGAGAGCTGATGTGCTGTGAATATCTGCGGCTTTACAAATATACGGGGGATGAGCGCTGGTACAGAAGAATGCTGATGATGTGGTATAATTCTACCCAGTGCATCTGCACCTCGGAGGATCAGCTGTTCCACGGCCGTCACCGTCCCCTCGGCGGACAGAACGAGGCGTTCTATCATTGCCGCTGGGGTCACCGCAAGGATTGCAATCAGCGCGGACATCTGAACGAGTGGCTGGTATCCTGGGTGAACGTTTTCCGTCTTAACGTGCTTGACAGGCTTACAACGGTGTGCGGAGAGAAGGACTGGAGCGTTTTGGAGTAAGAAAAGCCCCGCATCAGCGGAGCTTTCTGCCCAGATATTCCATCGGCGTGACGCCGAAGCGCTTTTTGAAGACGCGGATAAGACAGCTTCCGTCCGCATAGCCGCATTTCTCTGCCGCCTCGTCTATGGTGCTTCCGGCGCGTAGCAGCTTTATCGCCTGCTTAAGGCGGCAACCGGTTACGTATTCGTTCATGGTAACTCCCATATATTTCTTGAATCCTGTCATAAGGGTCGTTCTGCCTACGCCCACGGTTGCCGCAAGCTCATCGGCGGTTATTTTGCGGGTGAAGTTTTCCGTAAGATAGCTTACTGCCGCAGTTATGTATTTTGGCGTTTGGGAGCTTGTGCGGCCGTTTGCGGGTACGTCCTTCAGCACGGAGAGGATATAAAGCAGAATAAGTTTTTTGCGGAAGAGATCGTTTTCCCCGTTCAATTTGCTTATAAGCTCAAAAATGAAGGTATGTTCCGCGTCCGTAAGGGAAATAACGTTTCCGTTTGCTCCGAAAAGCTCGGAAAGCGTATCCCATTCGGGAACGGCTCCCGCAATAAAATCGTTAGAAAAAAGAACGTTGGTGCGGCTGTAGAAGGACTCGGGCTCCGCTATTATGAAATGGGGCGTGAGGGGACGGGTTAGAACTACGCGGCTGTGAGTGCCGCTGTCCGAAATATCGGAAAGAAAGACCGTAACGTCACCCTCCTTTATAAGGCTTATTTCATAGTAAGTATGCATGTGGTAGTCGGTCATTCGGGGACCGTAGCCGCCGTACGAGTCGACGGAAATGTTATTCCATGCCTTTTTATAGGAAAAATTGTCGATTTGATAACGCATAATATCACCACCCAAGATTATTTTACAACCGATACGTAAATTTTACAAGCGTTTTTGCTCAAAAACGATAAAATGATCCGAACGATCGGTCAGTTGAAAGGATAAAGATATGAACAGAATTTTTGACGAGCATTTTTTGAGAAGAAGCTGCTGCCTTGACGGAACGTGGCGCTTCGTTACGGATAAGGAGGGAGTCGGAGAGGAGCGCGGCTACACCGCTGCCCTTCCCGATAACGCAAGAAGCATAATAATCCCCACGGTCATCGGCAGGGATAAGGATCTGCTTACCTACGAGGGAGTATGCTGGTTCCAAAGAAGATTCAGCACGAGGGGAGGCACTCTTCGCTTCTGCTTCGGCGCCGTTATGACCGAGGCAAAGGTATGGCTTGACGGCTCTTACCTCGGAGAGCATTACGGCGGATTCTGCGAGTTTTCCCTTATTGCGGAAAATATAGAGGCGGGAGAGCACACCCTTACCGTCCGCGTTGATAATTCCTCTGATCTTGATTCCATTCCCCACGCAAAGGTGGATTGGTACCATCACGGCGGAATCATAAGAAGCGTTTATCTTGAGGAGCTTGAGGGCGTATGCGTTCTGCGCTGTCACGCGGATTACAAGCTGAACGATGCGCTTACGGAGGCGGAGGTTTCCTTTAAGCTCAAGCTTTACAGCGCAACCGATGCCCGGACATCTCTTACGGTTACGCTCGGGGATAAGACCGTTATATCAAAGAGCATAAACGTGGAAAAGGGCGTAAGCGAGATAGAAACGGAGCGCGTAACAATAGAAGATATCGCCCTTTGGGATATTGACGCACCCAATCTGTATACTCTTTCGGTCAAGACCGATACGGACGATCTCACGGACAGGATCGGCTTCAGATATATTGAGGTAAAAAACGCAAAAATATATCTTAATAACAGAGAGATAGAGCTTCACGGCGCAAACCGCCACGAGGATCATCCCGACTGGGGCTTTGCAGTGCCCGCGCAGATAAGCCGCAAGGACGTGGAGATATTCAGGGATATGGGTGCAAACGCGGTGCGCGGCTCCCATTACCCTCAATCCCGCGCGTTCGTGGATCTGCTTGACGAGAACGGCCTTATGTTCTGGAGCGAGATACCCATCTGGGGCTGTGGCTTTACGGCAGAGGATCTTGCAAGACCTCTCGTATTAAGCCGCGGACTTGAGATGCTGAGGGAGATGCGGGAGGTATACTATAATCACCCCTCCATCGTTATCTGGGGCATACATAACGAGATAGAGTCAGCATCCGAAAACGGACTTGCAATGACGAAGCTTTATTACGAGGAGATGAAGAAGAACGGCGGCAACCGCCTTATTTCCTACGCTTCCCGTATGCCCTTTACGGATATTTGCTTTGAGTATTGCGACGTTATCTCCATAAATTACTATTACGGCTGGTATGAGGCGACAATGAGAGCGTGGGATAACTTCGTTATTAAGTTCGACGCACGCAGAAAAGAGCTTGGTTTTGGCAACAAGCCCGTTATAATGAGCGAGTTCGGTGCCGCGGCTATCTACGGACACCATGCCTTTGAAGCGCTTAAGTGGAGTGAGGAATATCAGGCGGAGCTTATTACCCATTGCATTGAGGTGTTCCACGCTTCTCCCATGATCTGCGGAATGTTTATATGGCAGTTCTGCGATATGCTGACCGCAAAGGAAGTGGGACTCAGCCGCGCACGTCATTATAATAACAAGGGTATTTTAAACGAGTACCGCAAGCCGAAGAGTGCTTATTTCGCGGTGAAGGAAAGATATAATAAGTGGAAGTAAGGCTATGAGTGAAAGAAAAGAAAAAGTAATACAGTTCGGCGAGGGTGGATTTTTAAGGGGCTTTGCCGATTGGATGCTGCAAAAGGTAAATGAGAAAACCGACTTTAATGGCAGTGTTGTAATAGTACAGCCCATAAGAGAGGGCACGTGCGATACCCTTACGGCGCAGGATTGTAAGTATACCCATATGTGCCGAGGTGCGGAGGGCGTGGATATAACCAATATCGACGTTATATCAAGATGCGTAAAGCCATACGATGATTTCGATACCTATATGGCACTTGCGGAGAACGCCGATTTCCGCTTCGTTATCTCCAATACCACGGAAGCGGGAATTGCCTTTTCAGCCGAGGATAAGCTTGATAGCAGACCCGCCGAGACCTTCCCCGGAAAGCTTACCCAGCTTCTTTACAAAAGGTTTTCTCTTGGGCTTGGGGGATTTGTGTTCCTCCCTTGCGAGCTTATTGATAAAAACGGCAAGGCGTTGAAGGAATGCGTGCTTCGCTACGGAGAGCTGTGGGGTCTTGGGGACGGCTTCAAGGTATGGATAGAAAACGAAAACGTTTTCTGCAATACTCTTGTTGACCGCATAAACACGGGATACCCGAGAGATGAGATAGAGGCGCTTGGGTATGAGGATAAAATGCTCAACACCTCGGAGTTCTTCCATCTTTGGGTAATTGAGGGATATCCCGAGCTTTTTGACGAAATACCCTTTGACAAATGCGGACTTAATGTTATAATTACAGATGATATAGAGACTTACCGCACCAGAAAGGTGCGCATTCTGAACGGTGCGCACACATCTCTCGTTCCCTATGCGATGCTTTGCGGCTTTGATACGGTCAAGAGCTGTGTGGACGACGAAAAGATGCGCGCGCATATAGAAAAATGCGTATACGGGGAGATAATCCCCACCCTTGATATGCCGACGGAGGAGCTTAAATCCTATGCGGACGGAGTGCTTACGAGGTTTGCAAACCCTTACATAAAGCACTATCTTTCCTCTATTGCTCTTAATTCCGTCAGCAAGTTCAGGGTAAGGGTGCTTCCGTCAATTTTGGAGTATATCCGCCGCTTCGGCAAGGCACCGCAGACCCTTTGCTTTGCCTTTGCAAAGCTTATCGAATTTTACAGAACCGATATGACAAATGACGATGTGGCGGTCACCGCGTTTATGAAAACCGCGTCCGTTTCCGAAATACTGAAGAATGCGGAGCTTTGGGGCGAGGATCTTTCTTATCTTGAAAGCGAGATAGCGAAATATGTTGATAAACAGGCTTGATAACGTTGAGGTGAACGTAGAGAACGGCCATAAATACGCAGTTCGTGATATTTCCGCGGGGGAGAATATCGTCAAGTACGGAATGCCCATAGGACACGCCACGGCGGATATCAAAAAGGGCGAGCACGTGCATAGCCATAATCTTAAGACGAATCTTGACGGTAAATGGGAGTATACTTATTCCGCACCCGCTAAGAAAGCTTTGCGCGGGAATACGGATATGACCTTTATGGGCTACGTCCGCGAGAACGGGGATATCGGCATACGCAACGATATCTGGATCGTGAACACCGTCGGATGCGTTAATAAAACGGCGGAGATACTTGCGGCAAGGACGGGTGCCAAGTGCTTTCCCCATCCCTTCGGCTGCTCGCAGCTTGGGGAGGATCAGAAGATCACGCAGCTCATCTTAAGGGGTATGGTCAATCATCCCAATGCGGGCGGCGTGCTCGTACTTGGTCTTGGATGCGAGAATAATAATATCGAAGTTTTCAAAAACGTTCTCGGAACGTGGGATGAAAAAAGAGTAAAATTCTTAAACGCACAGGACTTTGATGACGAGATCGAAGAGGGAATAAAGCTTATCCGCGCGCTGCGAGCAAATGCAGACAAATGTAAACGCACTCCCGTGCCGATCTCCAAACTCAAGGTGGGACTGAAATGCGGCGGAAGCGACGGCTTTTCGGGCATTACCGCAAATCCCCTCGTGGGCAGATTTTGCGATAAGCTTACCGCGCTCGGCGGCTCCTGCGTGCTTACGGAGGTGCCCGAAATGTTCGGTGCGGAGCAGCTTCTTATGGACAGATGCGAAAGCCGCGAGGTCTTTGAAAAGACCGTAAAGCTGATAAACGATTTCAAGGATTATTACACGCGCCACGGTCAGGTGATCTACGAAAATCCCTCCCCCGGCAACAAGGCGGGCGGCATAACCACTCTTGAGGAAAAATCCCTTGGGTGCGTGCAAAAGGGCGGACTTGCAACGGTGGTGGACGTGCTTGATTACGGTGATACCGTAAAGAAAGCGGGACTTTCACTGCTGAACGGCCCCGGCAACGACATAGTTGCCGTAACCAATCTTATGGCGGCAGGGGTGCATCTTATCCTGTTCACCACGGGCAGAGGAACGCCCGTAGGAACTGCGGTTCCTACCGTGAAGGTATCCACCAACAGCGCACTTGCGGAGAAGAAGAAGGGCTGGATAGATATAGACGCAGGTCCCATGCTCGAGGGCAAGGATATGACGGAAGAGCTGTTCTCCCTCGTAATATCCGTTGCAAACGGAGATAAAACGAAAAACGAGATAAACGGATATGAGGAAATATCCATATTCAAGGACGGCGTAACTTTATAATCATATACGAAAAAGAAAAGGAGTATGGCAATGGAAGGCTTTGTAAGTGAATTTCCCGTTAACCTTAAGATAATTTCTCCCGAGGGAGATGATTATCAGTATTTTTACGGGTACTACGATATGTGCCCCGCAAAGGCAGACGGCTCTATGCATCTCTGTCACAGAGTAAAGATCCTTGACGAGATACCCGCTCCAAACGAAGTGGCGGATCTGGGATATCTTGAGGACGGCAAATTTATAAAGTTTGCGGAAACTACCGCGTGGAATTTCCAGCAGGGCGCAATGTTCAGGTACGCATCCCCCGAGTCGGATACCGTGTACTATAACGTGCGCAACGCGGATAATACCTTCTCAACGGTTACTCACGATCTTAAAACGGGCGCAAAAAAGTATACGGACAGAGCCGCCGCCGCAATCTCTTGGGACGGCAAGTACGGTATCGGTCTTAATTTCAGCCGTATTTTCGATTTCCGTCCCGGCTACGGTTACTCGGGCGCGCCCGACCCTTATTTCGACGTAAACGTTCCCGCGGATGACGGTGCGTTCCTTATTGATATGGAAACGGGCAAGTCGAAGCTTCTTCTTTCCTATACGGAGCTGGAGCCCGTAAGCTATCTGCCCGAAGACTCCAAAATAATGATAAACCACGTGACCTTCAATCCCGCCTCCGACCGCTTCGTTATGCTCGTGCGCAACTTCAAAAAGCCGGGCGACAGAGATTGGCGCACCTCTATGGTGGTATCGGATCTTGAAGGTAATACCGTTACTCTTCTCAAGAGCACCTTCGTTTCCCATTATTGGTGGAACGACGATAAGCACATTATGGTGTTCTGCCAGATAGAGGATCACAGGGGCATACTTATCATAAATTGCGAAACGGGAGAAACACGGGAGATAAAATCCCCCTTCTTCCTGCTCCCGGGCAACAGGGACGTTCACTGCAATCTTTCCCCCGACGGCGATTATATAATCGGTGACGGCTATCCCCACGACGGCTACCGCGAGCTCTGGACCTACAGCCTTAAGACGGGCAGAACCGAGATACTGTTCAAGGCAAGAAATCTGAAGCCGAGGTACGACGATATCCGTTGCGATCTGCACGCCTGCTTTATTGCGGGAGGAAAGTATATTTCCTTTGATACCACCCATAGGGATAGACGCGACGTAGCTATCGTGGATGCTTCCGCTCTTAATTATTGATAAAGAGCAAAGGGAATACCTTTGCGGAAAGGATTAAAATGAAAAAAACGTTTCGTTATCTTACCGCGGTGCTTGCGTTTCTTGCGGTTGGTGCCGTGATGGGGTCCTGCACCCCAAACCCTCCCGCGGATACCACGGACTCAACCACGGAAAGCGATACGGCGGCAGTTACCGAGGAAGCGAAAATGCCCGGCGGCTTTGACTTCGTTTTTAAGGGCGGTGCAAAGCTTGAAAACGGCGCTATCGTGGGAACCAAGGGCGCCGAAGAAAATGTTGCCTACTGCGAGGATATCGGCACCACGGAGGCCTGCATTGATCTGACCGTAAAGCTAACGGGCACCACTACGGGCGGAATCTCCTTTAAATACAAGGATGATGAGCACAGGTATTTTATCGGATTTGATAAGCGCAATCAACGCATTCGCCTTACCTGCTATAACGGCGACGAGATCATCGTGGTGGGAAGTTACGAGCATCCCCTTGAAAGCAACGAGGAAATAAAGATACGTCTTGCGTTCCGCGGTTCAATGCTCAAAATGTTCGTGGACGATTGGTCGGAGGATGCGTATCCCGCATTCGATATCCCGATAAAAATGTACAGGAACAAGGGCCTTCTTATCGATTTGGGAAGCGGAACTCTTCAGGTCACCGATATAGAGGTCTCCGAGTATACGTATAAGCTCTCCTCGGAGGAAAGCTATATAAATCCCATAGCAACGGGCGCGGATCCATATATCCTTCAGCACGAGGGCAAATACTATATGTACTCCACCAACGCTCCCACGGAGGGCTACAAGGTCTACGAATCCTCCGATCTTGTAAAGTGGACGGATAAGGGCTTCTGCCTCAGAAACGGCGACGTATACGGTAATCCCACCTCATCCCAGGGCTTCTGGGCGCCGGAGGTGTACTTTATAGAGGGCAGATTCTATATGTTCTATACGGTGCACGAAAACATCGGCGTTGCGGTTGCGGATTCTCCCCTCGGCCCCTTCAAAAAGCATTCCGAGGGCTTCCTTTTCCCCGATAAAAAGGCTATCGACGCCAATCTTTTCATTGACGACGACGGTCAGACGTATCTTTACTACGTTATAAGCACCAACGGAAACGATATATACGGCGCTAAATTCGACCTGAAGACCCTTACGGTAAGCGAGGAAACGCTTCTTATCTCTCCTACCGCAAACACCTGGGAATGGGTGGGCAACGCGGGCAGAGTTGCGGAGGGCCCCTGTATGCTGAAGCATAACGGCCATTATTATCTGACTTATTCCGCAAACGGATACCCCTCCCACGATTATGCCGTTGGATATGCGGTGTCCTCCTCGCCCCTTTCGGGATTTGAGAGATTTGAGGGCAATCCCATACTTTCAAAATCCATTGCGGCAGGCGTTTTCGGCCCCGGTCATCACAGCTTTATGACCTCGGCGGGCGGCGAGCTGTTCATAGTATACCACCGCCATAAGAGCGAGAGTGAGGTGCACAGCCGCACCACCTGCATTGACAGATGCACCTTTGAGCCTCAGGAAAACGGCCCCGACAAGCTCGTCGTTCACGGCCCCACCTCAACACCCCAGAAGCGACCCGAATAAACCCCAAAAGGGATGCGAATCTTCACGTTATCGCATCCCTTTTTATTGCTTTTTTTCTTCGTACATGATAGAATTCTTTTGAAAGGCGGTGGGTTTATGGAGATAGTTTCGGCGAAAAAGGAGCATATTCCCCAAATCGAGGATATATACGGTGCGGCGCGGCGCTTTATGCGGGCGAGCTGAAATATGCACCAATGGATAAACGGATACCCCGACAGAGCGGTAATTACGGAGGATATTGAGAAAAACAGGCTTTTTCTGTGCGTTGAAAACGGCGATATCCTCTGCGTTTTCTGCTATTTTTACGGGGACGATCCCACCTACGGTAAAATATACGGCGGCGCCTGGAAGAACGAAGAAAAATACGGAGTTATCCACCGCATTGCCGTATCGGAAAAGGCACGGGGCAAGGGTGCTGCCGCCTTCTGCTTTGACTATTGCTTTAATAAATGCGGAAATCTGAAGATAGACACCCACAGAGATAATATCCCCATGCAGAAGGCTCTTGCCAAAAACGGTTTTTCACAGTGCGGTATCATATATCTTGCAAACGGTGATGAAAGACTTGCATATCAGCGCACGGGAGGCAGATGATGGGAAGAAGCGCAAACCAGAAATATAAAATTCTGTATATAATGCGTATGCTTTACGAGGAGACCGACGAAAGAAACGGTATTACCGTTGCCGATATTATCGCCCGTCTCGGAGAGGGCGGCATTACGGCGGAGCGGAAAAGTATCTACGACGATATAGAAACTCTTTCAAGCTACGGTATGGATATAGAAAAGCGCAAGGGCGCGGGCAACGCCGTTACGTATCACCTCGTCAGCCGTGAGTTCGAGCTTGCGGAGCTGAAGCTGCTTGTGGACGCGGTGCAGGCTTCCAAGTTTATCACCCGCAAAAAGAGCGAGGAGCTGATAAAAAAGCTTGAGGGTCTTGCGGGCAACAAGCAGGCACAGCAGCTGCGCCGTCAGGTCTTCATATCGAACAGAATAAAGACCATGAACGAGAGCATATATTACTCCGTTGACTATATCCACGGGGCAATGATAGACGACCGCAAGATAAGCTTTAAATATTTTGACTGGAACGAAAAAAAGGAAAAGGTTCTGCGCCACGGAGGCAGAGTATACACCGTAAGTCCATGGGCCCTTATGTGGGACGATGAGAATTATTATCTGATAGCCTACGACAGTGCAAGTGCCCGAAAAAAGCACTACCGCGTGGACAGAATGGTGGAGATGTCCGTTATCGACGAGAAGCGCGAGGGCGGGGAGCTGCTTTCCCATATAGATACCGCCCTTTATTCCAAGCAGACCTTCGGTATGTACGACGGCAGGGAGGAAACGGTAAAGCTCCGCTGTCATAACAGCCTTGCAAACGTTATGATGGATCGATTCGGAGATCACACCGGCTTTTTTAAGGCGGATAACGATCATTTTGACATAATCGTAAAGGTCACGGTCAGTCCCGTATTCCTCTCGTGGGTGGCAACCTTTGGTTCGGATATTAAAATAATGGATCCCGATTGGGTGATTGACGAATACCTTGCCCTTATGGGCAGGGCCACGGGACAGTACAAGGGTATATGACGTTTATAAAGACAATAATTGCATAGTGATAGTCAATAATTGTTCTTTTGTCTCCTGAGTTTTTACTGTAGAATATATACAAAGAAATAAATAATCGCAAAA
>SVSB01000054.1 GCA_015064505.1 Oscillospiraceae bacterium | reverse complement strand
TTAATGAGGTGTAAAATGAAAAGAGCTTTTTGTTTACTGTTTGCGGTGCTAATGTGCTTTTCCTTGGTTGCCTGCAACGGCGTGGTGCCCGTTGAGACAACTGCATCGACAACCGATCCCGTAACCGATCCCGCAACCGATCCCGTAACCGATCCCGTGACTGAACCTGTGACGGAGCCCGTGACCGAGCCCGTAACCGAACCTGTAACGGAACCCGTAACGGAGCCCGTGACTGAACCTGTGACGGAGCCCGTGACCGAGCCCGTGACAGAGCCCGTGACAGAGCCTGCAGTAGATCCGGAGGACGAAAAATTGAGTGAATTTGCAAAAATAGAGCCTGCGGACGGAAAGACCGTTAAGATCGCTTGTGTGGGCGATAGCATAACTTACGGATACGGCCTTGGCAATCCCCTTGCCGACAGCTATCCCGCACAGCTCCAGAAGCTTCTCGGCGGCAGCTATAAGGTAGGCAATTTCGGCAAGAGCGGTTCATACACTCTTCCCGCAAATAACAAGTATAACGTAAAAGAAGCAAATCTCTATTACCGCAATACTGCGGAATACAACGCAAGCCTTAAGTTTGATGCCGACGTGGTAATCATTATGTTGGGCACCAACGATATCCGCAGCATGTCCTGCAATGCGGCAAAGGACGATTACGTTGCCGCGCTCAAGAGCATTGCAGAGGAATATTCCGATCTTCCCACGGTAAAGAAGGTATATATCGCAAGCTGTATCTTTACTTGCAACGCAGACGTTATCCGTCAGCTTTCCCACGGTGAGCTTGCAAGACTTCAGGAGAAGGCGGCAAACGACCTTGGATTCCCGTTTATTGACGTGTTTGCTATGACCTACGAATATATGAACGTGCATCATCATTACGATAAGGATCGCGTGCATCCCGCAGAGGACGGATACCTCCAGATTGCAAAGGCAATATATGCGGGACTTATGGAAACGGAGCCTGAAATTGACGAATATCCCGTTTCCGAAACGGGCGTTGTGTTCGTAAAGGACGGTGGCAGACCCACTGCGGACGGTAAGACTCCCGCTACCCCAATAAACTCCTTTGCAAAGGCAGTTGGACTTCTTCGCAAGGATGGCGGCACCATAGTAATCTGCGGACCCTTCACATCCTCGTACACCATGCATCTGCCCGAAAACGGCAAGACCATAACCGTGACCTCAGTATACGACGGGGTGGATTATCGCACAACGGCAAAGGCAAAGCTTACCTTGAAGCACTCCTTCTATCTGTACGGCGACTTCGTTTTCGATAATCTTGAGATCTGCTCGGGTGCGCAGTGGCAGTTGTTCGTATGCAACTACAATAACGTAACTATAGGTGAGGGAGTGACCTGCACTAAGGCCAACGCCCAATGCACGGATATGCTTCTTCTTATCGGCGCAAACGTCGGCCTTGGCGGCGTGCCCGAAAGCGAGATAACCCTTAACGGCGAATGCAACGTTTACGTGAATGGTGGAACGTGGCTGTATATCAAGTGCGGAAACCGCAGAGGCAACCCCGCATACGCCTTTGGCGGCGTTGGTGAGGGAGGCAAGCTTACCGTCACCGTAAACGGCGGCGTTTATACCAACACGGGCGGCAACAATCTTACCGCCGCAACGGGAATGAGCAGTAATTTGGGTGAATGCAATCTTATAATCAACGGCGGTGAGTTCCATGGATCCATTTACGCCGTAAGCCGTGGCGGTGGAGATACCCACGAGACCGACGCGGTTATGACGGGAACGGTCAATCTTGAGATCAACGGCGGAACCTTTAAGGGTAAGATCTTTGCCATTCAGGATAACACCGTCAAGGTAACGGGAAGCGTGAACGTCACCTGCGCCGCCGCATACGAATCTCTTCTCAGCGGCAATTTTACAAACAAAGTGATTAAGTAAAATAAACAATAAAAGAGGTATATTATGGTATTCGACAAAATTGAAAATCTCGGCAAATATCTTGATGCTGACAAAATGGCAAAGCTTGCTCCCGTTATCGCACAGCTTACCCCCGATTGCGAGGAGCGCAAATACGAGGTTGACGGTGATAACATCTTTATCAAGGCTATGAGCTACACCGCTCTTGACCCCAAGGAGTGCAAGATCGAGGCTCACGATAAGTATATCGACATTCAGGTTACCATCACGGGCAGTGAGGGAATCAGCGTTTTTGAGCGCGATGCACTTGCCGTTTCCGTTCCTTACGATGAGGCAAAGGATATGCTTAAGCTTGCCGCAGACGAGAACGTTTACCCCGTTGCAAGAGTTGCGGTAAACGCAGGCTATTTTGCAATGCTCTGGCCCCACGAGGCACACAGACCCAAGGAGATCGCCTGCCCCCTCCGCAAGGATATCAAGAAGTACGTTATCAAAGTAAAAATTTAAGAAAAATGCAAGAAAAAAGCGCCGCAAGGCGCTTTTTTCACATATATCCGCATTCTGCATATAATGTAACTATATGAATGCGGAGGTTTATATGGCACGTTGTACTTTGGAGCAGTTAAGGGATAAGGAAGTGATAAACGTATGCGACGGAAGGCGCCTCGGGTGCGTGGAGGACATAGAATTTGAGGTGGAATCGGGGAAGATATGCGCTCTTATTATTGAGCCCAGAGGCGGGTTTCTTTCCTTTGGAAAGGAAGAGGGACTGTTCGTTCCGTGGAGCAAGATAAAGCGCATAGGAGCAGACATAATAATCGTTGACGTGGGAGAAACGGAGGAAGAGTGCTGTGAGGGCGAGCCCGACGCTTGCAAGCCTCAAAAGCCGCCAAGGCACGGATTTTTCGGCAGACAGTAAATTTTTTATAAAAACTATTGGCAAATGTGTTATTTAGGTGTATACTATCCTTGTATAACTATGATTTTTGTACAATTTTTCTCTCATAAATAACGATCGAAAAGGATACTGTTATGGATATTAAGGATATTCTTGCTAAAGTGGATCACACTCTGCTTGACACCTGCGCTACTTGGGATAAAATACGCACTGTTTGTGATGAGGGAATAGAATTCGGCACTGCTTCCGTATGTATTCCTCCTTGCTTCGTGAAGCAGGCGGCAGAATACGTGGAAGGGAAAATAGCTATCTGCACCGTTATAGGATTCCCCAACGGCTATCAGACCACCGCCGTAAAATGCTCTGAGGCGCTGGAGGCGGTAAAGGACGGAGCGGACGAGATAGATATGGTAATCAATCTCGGAATGGTCAAGGAAGGGAAGTACAGCGCCGTGCGCGACGAGATCCGTGCGGTGCGTCTTGCCTGCGGAGAAAAGATACTGAAGGTCATTATCGAAACCTGCCGACTGACCGACGAGGAGAAGATAGAGATGTGCCGCGTTGTTTCCGAGGCGGGCGCCGATTATATCAAGACCTCCACGGGCTTTGCAGGCGGCGGCGCAACCAGAGAGGATATCTCTCTTATGACCGCAAACGTATCCCCCGAGCTGAAGATCAAGGCGGCGGGCGGAATAAAAACAAAGGAAGATGCCGAGGATTTTATTCTGCTGGGCGCGGACAGGCTTGGCACCAGCAGACTTGTGAGCATAGCGAAGAACGAGGCGGCAAATGGCGAATACTGATATGAAAAAGAGAGCTTTTATAATCGTGCTTGACGGCACGGGCGCGGGAGAAGGGAAGGATGCCGCCGAATACGGCGACGTTGGCTCCTTCACCTTAAAAAGCGCGTATAACAGCGGAAGGCTCAACGTGCCCAATATGATCTCCATGGGTCTTGGCAACATAGACGGACTTGATTTTTTGGGCAAGACCGAAGTTCCCCTTGCCGCATTCGGCAAGATGGCTGAGCGTTCCATCGGCAAGGATACCACCACGGGGCATTGGGAGATAGCGGGCATAATCGGCACCGAGCCTCCCAAGGTATATCCCGAGGGATTTCCCGCAGATATGGTGGCTTTAATAGAAAAAGCCGCAGGCAGAGAGATAATCGTAAATAAGCCTTATTCGGGCACTAAGGTGCTTGAGGACTATGGAGCTGATCATCTTAAAACGGGGAAGCTTATCGTGTATACGTCTGCCGACAGCGTTTGCCAGATAGCGGCGCATATCGATCTTGTTCCCGTAAGCGAGCTTCACGCAATCTGCACAAGGGTGCGCGAGATGCTTAAAGGAAAATATTCCGTTGGAAGAGTTATTGCCCGTCCCTTTGCGGGTGAAGCACCAAAATTCTATCGCACCGAGGATAGAAAGGACTTTGCTCTTGAACCTCCTTATTCCGTGCTTGACGCCATTAAGGACGCGGGAAAGGACGTTATCTCCGTTGGAAAGATATCCGATATATTTGCCGCAAAGGGAATTACTAAGAGCTATCCCGTCCACGGCAATCCCGATTGCTGTGATGCCGCAATGGAGGTACTGCGCAGTGATTTTGAGGGACTTTGCTTTGTAAATCTGGTGGATACCGATACGGAGTTCGGACACCGCAGAGATGCAAAGGGCTTTGCCGATTGCCTTTCCGCATTTGATAGGTGGCTTGGGGAGTTCGTTCAGTACATGCGCGAAGGCGATATGCTTATCATTACCGCGGACCACGGCTGTGATCCCGGCTTTACCGGCACGGACCACACCCGCGAATACGTACCGCTCTTGGTTTACGGAAATAAGCTCGTTACCGCAGACCTGGGTGTTCGCGCCACCTTTGCGGACGTTGCCGCAAGCGTGAGCCGTTGGCTTGGCGTTTCTTATGATGGCGTTGGTACCGACTTCGTTGAGGCGATCCTGCCTCCCTTTGATGCAGACGCCCTTGCCGTTACGGCAAGAGAAGCTATGGCAAATGCTTACGCGCCTTATTCCATGTGCACCGTGGGCGCCGCTCTGCTTTGCGATGACGGAACGGTATATACGGGCGTTAATATAGAGAATGCCGCCTATTCTCCCACAATATGTGCGGAGCGCTCTGCCTTTGTCCGCGCAATAAACGAGGGCAAGCGCAGATTTACCGCTATTGCCGTTTGCGGAGAGAATACCAGACTGCGCATAGAGGGAGATCTGTTCTACCCCTGCGGAGTATGCCGCCAGTTTATGCGTGAATTCTGCGGCGAGGATTTCAAGATCGTCGTTACCAATGCAAGAGGAAGCAGAACGGAGATATACACTCTCGGTCAGCTGCTCCCCCACGGCTTTGGCCCCGACAACGTAATTTAGAGAGGTAAGATATGATTACCAAGTGGAAACGCGAGGACGTGCGCACCAGCTTTGAGATGGTGGATATAGACAGCCTTGTGCCAAAAAGTCACCCTCTGAGAAAAATTGAGGATGCAGTGGACTGGGAGTCCGTTTACGTGGCGGCTGAACCTTTTTATTCCGTCGGTACGGGCAGACCCGCCATTGATCCTGCGGTTATCGTCAGAATAATTTTGCTCGTCAGAACGCAAAAAAAGGCAACCGTGCGCACGGTGCTTAAAAACGCCTCGGACAGCATAGCAATGCGCTGGTTTATCGGCTATTGTCTTTCCGAGCGGTTGCCCTCCGTTTCCGCCGTAAGCTCCGCAATCGCAGAGCGCTTTGATGAAGCCTCTCTCGTAAGAATACTTGAGGGCGTTATCAAGGATATATACACCAAGCGTGCCGCAAGCGCCACTGCCCTCGGTATGCCCACCAAGGCAAAGCTCCGCCCCCGCGCCGCAGGCTATGAGGAGCGCCTGAACGACGCCTGCAACGCCGCCGCCAAAAAGGCGGTGCGCGCCGTGCTCCGCGAGCTAACCGTAAAGAAGCGCACGAAGATTAAGGAAGCGTAATGGCAAGAGAAGAAAATTGCATACTTACTAATATGTGCATGGTCTGCGATGGTGACAGAATACTTGTTCAGGACCGACTTGACCCGGCTTGGCCCGGAATCACCTTTCCTGGCGGACATATAGAAAAGGGGGAATCCTTCGTTGCTTCCGTTATCAGAGAAGTGAAGGAAGAAACCGGACTTGATATAACTAACCTACGCCTTTGCGGAGTAAAGCAATGGACCAACACAGACGGAAAATTCCGTTACATAGTTTTCTTTTACAAGACGAACACCTTTTCCGGAGAATTAAAAAGCTCCCATGAGGGAAGGGTGTTTTGGATAAGAAGAAACGAGCTTTCAAATTACACCCTTGCCGACGGATTTGATTCGATGCTTGAGATATTTGAAGACGATTCGCTCTCGGAGAACTATTGGTTTGAAGATAACGGCTGGCATTGCATAAATATATAATTATAACTCAAGCAATGCTTGAATAACGGCAAAATGCTGAATTCAAGCATTGCTTGCTGTGTTTTTTGCTCTTTTCGTATTAAAATGTGAGTATCACGGAAAGCGAAAGGAGAACGGTATGATTTTTAAAAACAAAAAATACGTTATTGAAGGAGATGACGGTATGGCGTTTGACACCGTGCGCGTGGGTGCAAATATATGCAAGCTAAGGAAGTGCTTGGGAATCACGCAAACGGAGCTTGCGGACAGATTGGGCATCAGCTTTCAGGCGGTTTCAAATTGGGAGCGGGGAAACAGTATGCCCGATATATCAAAGCTTGGTGAGCTATCCGAAATACTCGGCGCTTCCATAGACGATATTCTGGGAAACGAGCGAATCGCGCGTATCGCCGATGCCGTGCTGAAAGATGAACCCGCGGGGGAAGTGACCCGCGAGGAGCTTGAAAGCATTGCTCCGATGCTTAATGACGAGCAGATGGAAACGCTTGTGGATGAGGAGGATGCGCAGACTGAGGATATTGCAAGCATTGCTCCTTTTTTGAGCACGGGATTCATTGATGAATACGCAAGAAAGAAGATCTCCGAGGGCGTTCACCCCAAAAGTCTTACAAGCATCATTCCTTTCATGAGTCAAAGTGCCATAGACGCTCTTGCGGATGAAGGCGTTAAGCTTCACGGACTACCCGGCATTATGGATTACGTGCCCTTTTTAAGCAGCTCTAAGGTTGACCGTCTGGCGATTGAGGCTTATGAAAAACATAAAACTTTAGAGAGCATTATGGGAATAGTTCCTTTTATAAGCAATCAAAGGATAAATGAGCTTGCTTTGCAGGTCTATGGTGAAACGGGGGAGCTTTCAAGCATCTCCCCGATTATGCCGTTTGTGAGCGGCAGTGTGATAAATTCCATTGCAAAACGGGTGGTAGAAAAAGAAGGAATACGAGGCCTTCAGCCGTTGCTGCCTTTTATTGAAACATCTGTATTGGAAAAATTCCTCAGAAAAAAATAAAGAATCCCCCGCCTGGCATCCTTGCGCGAAGCGAAGGATCCCGGCGGGGTATTCTTATATATTAGCATCTCTGAAAGCTTTGATCTCCTCGATAAGACGGGGAACGATCATTTCCTGAGGTATCTTGCCTGCGGTAACGCCCTTATAAAAGAGAAGGGCATCTCCGTCACCGCCTGCAATACCGATATCAGCCTCCCTTGCTTCTCCGGGGCCGTTTACGGCGCATCCCATAAGGGCAACTGTAACGGGAACGCAACGAAGCTCCTCCGCGTCGATGGCGTCCTCAAGCTTTGCAAGCAATTCGATCAGGCTTATTCTGGTTCTGCCGCAGGTGGGGCAGGAAACTATGTTAAGGCGAGGCTTTTGGGAAAGTCCCAGCGAATCAAGTATCTTTTCGGCGGCGGCAATTTCCTTGACGGGATCTGCAGTAAGAGAAACCCGCACCGTGTCGCCGATTCCTTCCGCAAGGAGAGTTCCGATGCCGATAGCACTCTTAACGGTGCCCATACCTTCGCCCCCCGCCTCCGTCACGCCAATGTGGATGGGGTAATTGCAGGTCCTTGCCAATAGACGGTTTGCTTCTATAGTCGTCATAACGGAAGAGGCTTTAATTGAAATGGCAATATCGTTAAAATCGAATTTCTCAAGAAGGGAGGTATGGTACATTGCGCTTTCGCAAAGGGCGGCGGCAGTAGGTGCGCCGTGCTTTGCAAGTATGCTTTTCTCAAGGGAGCCGGAGTTCACTCCGATGCGGATGGGCACATTTTTTCGGCGGGCGGCGTCGGCAAGCTCCTTCACTCTGTCCTCGCCGCCGATATTACCGGGGTTTATACGTATCTTATCAACTCCCGCTTCAAGTGCAAAAAGCGCCGCGCGGTAGTCAAAGTGGATATCCGCAACAAGGGGGACCTCTACTCCCGCGTCCTTGATGTAGTAGATGCATTTTGCGGCTTCGGGATTCGGTACGGTAATGCGCACCACGTCACAGCCTGCCTCTTCAAGTCTTCTCACCTGCGCAAGGGTGGCGGCAAAGTCCATGGTATTGGTGTTTGTCATGGACTGAATGCTTATGGGGGCGTTGCCGCCGATGGCAACTCTGCCAACTTGTATCTTGCGGCTTTCTCTGCGTTTGTATTCCGTCATAGTTACCTCAAAAACAGCTTTATAACGTCCTTGAACGTTACGAAGATTATGAAACCGAACAAAAGTATCATAACTGCGCCGTGGAGATATCCCTCCACCTTGCGGTTTATGGGCTTTCTGAATATCATCTCGTAAAGCACGAAAACTATTCTTCCGCCGTCAAGCGCGGGGATGGGGAGCAGATTCATAACGCCAAGGTTTACGGCAATAACAGCTGCCAGATAAACAAGGTTTGCGGTCTGCTTCGTTTTTGCGGTTTCAACTATTACCTCGGTAACGCCCACGGGACCGGATACCGCCTCCATGCCGTATCTGCCCGATATAAGATCAACAAGTCCGTCCCAGACCATCTTCACCGTGGAAACGGAACGGAAAAACGCGTGCTTTGCCACGTTTGCAAAGGTGGGGCGCTCTCCGTATACCTGAAAATCGTAATCGCCGAAGGTAACGCCCTGATCGGTGAAGGTGGGGAACTCAACGCCTTCCACAAGCAGCTTCTCGCCGCCGCGGATCACGGTCATATCAATGGGCTCAACGCCCTGGCGCATAATTTCGTAAACGAGCTCGTTTGCGGTATGAACGCCAACCTTTCCAACCTTAAGCACTCTGTCGCCCGCTTCAAGACCCGTAGAGTCGGAAAGGGCAACCTCGCTTGATTCGGGCGGGATAAAGCCGTATATGGTGGTGGAGCCGAGATTGTCTCTTGTGCCGATAACAAGGGCGACCATCAGGATAAAGCCGGTAATGATATTTACAAGACCGCCCGCCGCCATAATGATAAGCCTCTGCCAAGGTGCTTTCTTCTGAAGGGCGTTGGGGTCGTCCGTTTCTCCGTCTTCACCTACCATTGCAACGTAACCGCCGAAGGGAAGGGCGCGGAGCGACCACATAATACCCGTTTTTTTGTTTTGGCGCTGGAAGAGCTTTGGTCCCATTCCGATGGAAAATTCTGTTATGCTGACCTTAAACAGCCTTGCAAACAGATAGTGACCAAGCTCGTGCATAAGCACGAGAGCGCCGAAAATGAGAATTGCCAGAATTACGTAAAGTATCGTCATTTTTATCTCTTTCTGTTTTTTGTGATAGCTTTTGTTTCCTCTGCTGCTATCCTGCGTGCCTCACCGTCTGAGGCGTAGATGCTCTCAACGGTAAGCTCGCATTGCTCGGGTGTCTTTTCGTAGGCGGCAAATACCACCTCAGGGATATGGCGGAAGGATATTTCCTCCCTCAGAAAGGCGTTGACCGCGATCTCGTTTGCCGCATTAAGCACGGCGGGACGGGTCTTTCCGTCCTTTAATGCCTTGTAGGCAAGAGCGAGCAGGGGGAAAGTTTCCGTATCCGGGGTCTTGAACGTAAGCTTCGCGGTCTTGAAAAAGTCAAGCTTCGGCGTTGCGCCCTGCAGTCTTTGGGGATAATTCAATGCGTAAGCAACGCAAAGGCGCATATCGGGAACGGAAAGCTGTGCGATAACCGCGCTATCAATATATTCCACCATGGAATGTATTATACTTTCCGGATGAACGACAACGTCTATCTTATCGGCATCCACGTTAAAAAGTCTTGCGGCTTCAATGACCTCAAAGCCCTTGTTCATAAGAGTTGCGCTGTCAACGGTAATTTTACGGCCCATTGACCAGGTGGGATGGGCAAGCGCATCCGCGAGAGTCACGTTTTCAAGCTCATCTTTGGTCTTTCCGTAAAAGGGACCGCCCGATGCGGTAATGATGAGCTTGCTTATTTCTCCGTGGCCGCCCGTGCGCAGGCACTGGTGAATGGCGCAATGCTCGCTGTCTACGGGGAGTATCTCTGTGCCGCTTTCCCGCGCAAGCTTCATAACGGCTTCTCCTGCGGCAACTATGGATTCTTTATTGGAAAGGGCAAGTCTTTTGCCTGTTTTTATTACCTCAAGGGTAGAGAACAACCCGTCAAAGCCGATAACGGAATTCACAAATGCATCGGCATCGGTGCTTGCGATAAGCTCCCGTACTCCCTCTCTGCCGCAAAGGATCTTGGTGCCGCAATCGGCAACGCGTGTCTTAAGGTCAAGAGCGGAGGCTTCGTCCTCCATAGCGGCGTACTCGGGGGCAAACTCTCTTATCTGCGCCTCTATGGCCGCAACGTTTTTGTTGGCGGTAAGGGCTGTTATTTTTATTTCGGGATTGTTTCGGGCAACGTCAAGAGCCTGCGTTCCCACAGAGCCGGTGGAGCCGAGAATTGCTGTTTTTAACATATTTTTTCCTTGTTTTTATCAGTTAAACATAGAGATCTGCATTTGCGTGCCGATAATTGCAAGCAATGCGGCAACGGCAATAAGGGAATCAAATCGGTCCATAACGCCTCCGTGACCCGGAAATATCTTTCCGTAGTCCTTTATGCCGTAGTTACGCTTAACGGCAGAGGCAAAAAGGTCACCAAGCTGTGATACTATGGCAAGCACGAAGCCCGTAAGGGCAAGTGCAAGGTAGTTTGCGTTAAGCTCCGTGAGAGATGATATGATAAATCCGTAAAGCAGGAAGCAAAGCACGCACATAACCGTTCCGCCGATAGCGCCCTCAACTGTCTTTTTGGGACTTATGCGGGGAATAAGCTTGTGCTTGCCGAACAGCATTCCGCTGAAATAGCAGAATGTATCGGTAACAAAGGCACCTATGTAGATCATGGGAAAAACGAACTTTGCGTTTGCTGTTAAGGAGATAAGCTCAATGGAGGTGAAGCCGGAGATTATATAAGTGCAGAGAAGAAACGCCTGGGCAGTATCTCCGCTGTTGTACTTATCGGGCAGAAGCACGGATAAAGCGAGGGTATACATAATAGAGAGCACAACGAGCACGATGGCGGAGGGAAGAAAAACGCTGTGCATATCAAGAAAACGTGCCGCAATAGGGCAAGCCGCCGCAACGATATAGGTGGGGATGGCGGTAAGGAGATGCTTGTTTCTGCCAAGGCAGGAAAGCATCTCGTAAACGCCCATAACGCAAAGCAGAGAGCATACTATGGGCAAATATACTGTGTCCATCAAAAAGACGGACGGAACGAACAAAAGCGCAACCAGAAAAAAACCGGTTATTATTCGGGTCTTCATTTTGCGTCTTTATCTCCTTTTTTTAGTCCGCCGTAGGTTCTGTTGCGGTTATAAAAACTGCGGATAATATCGTCAAGCTGATCGTTTGTCAGATCGGGCCAAAGAATATCCGTGAAATAAAGCTCGCTGTAAGCAAGCTGCCAGAGAAGGAAATTGGAAAGACGGTATTCTCCCGCCGTTCTGATAAGCAGATCGGGGGCCGGACTGTGGGCGGTGTAAAGTGCGCCGTTTATGTCCTCTGCGGTAACCTCCGTTTTGCCCGATGCAATAAGGGTGTTCACCGCGTTTACCATTTCCGCGTGAGCTCCGTAATTAAGCGCGATGTTAAGGGTAAGGGGCAGATGCGCGGAAATTTTTTCAAGATACTCGGCTTTTTCGCGGAGCTTTTCGGGAAGACCAGATTTGTCGCCTATAAAGTGATAAGCGGTCTGATGCTCTTCAAGCTCGTTTATACCTCTGTCCATATAGGAAGAGAGCAGATTCATAATGGTGTCTACTTCCGCTTTGGGGCGCTTCCAGTTTTCCGTTGAAAAAGCGTACACGGTAACGTGGGGGATGCCCAGCTTACGGCAATGGATCATCAACCTGTCAAAGGTCTTCATGCCCTCAATATGACCCATGGGGCGCTGCATACCTCTGCGCTGTGCCCATCTGCCGTTTCCGTCCATTATAAAGGCAACGTGCTTAAGCCTTTCATCAATAACGAGAGGCTCTTTTTCTGCCTCTGCCTTGCGCTTCTTGAAAAAAGCCATAATTTCTCCTTAAAAAGACGGGGCAGGTAACCGCCTGCCCCGTCTGTTATTATGCGGTTTGTCAGATAGAAAGAATCTCTTTGTTCTTTGCGGCAGTGATCTCGTCTACCATCTTGATATACTTGTCAGTGACATCCTGGATCTTTTTCTCAGCTACCTTAAGATCGTCCTCGGTAAGCTCACCGTTCTTCTTCATCTTTGCTGCGGTGTCGTTGCCCTCGCGGCGGATGTTGCGGATAGCAACCTTCTTCTCCTCGCCAAGCTTGGAAACCTGCTTCTGCAGCTCCTTACGGCGCTCCTCCGTGGGAGGCTGGAAGGTAAGACGGATGGTCTTTCCGTCGGTGATGGGGGTTATGCCCAGATCGGAAGC
>SVSB01000053.1 GCA_015064505.1 Oscillospiraceae bacterium | reverse complement strand
TGCTTTTGGCGGCGGTGTGTTGGGGCTTTGAAAACAACTGCACGCGAAAGCTTTCGTCAAAGGATCCCTTGCAGATCGTACTCTTGAAGGGCATCTTCTCGGGTCTGGGCTCGATCATCATCGGGCTGTGCATCGGAGAGCGGCTGACCAACCTTTGGAGCGTTTTCGCCGTGCTTGGCGTGGGATTCGTGGCGTACGGGCTGAGCATCTTCTTTTACGTATACGCCCAGAGGATTCTCGGTGCGGCGCGGACCAGCGCTTACTACGCCGTGGCGCCCTTTATCGGCACGCTTCTTTCCCTCGTTATCTTCCGCGAGATGCCCAAGGTGACCTATTTTATCTCCCTTGCCGCCATGGCGGTGGGAGCCTGGCTCTGCGCGGGGGACGAGCCGATTTTTAAAAAGAATAAAAAGCGCTGAAAACCAACACGAGATAATAACGAAGGATTTACAAAAGTTGACTAAATATATTATTTGTGATACAATAGGTCAAAATTTGCACTTAAAAGGAATTAACCGTTATGTCGGCTCCAATCGTATTTTTAATTTTCTATCTTACATTAGCTTTGATTATTTTCTTTAGCAGTCTGTTTAACAAGAATTCAAAAACAGAACTTCTTGGTATTTCGTTCTTTTTTTTCGGGGCAGCATTTTTCAACCTGATCTGCTATCTCTATTTATCCGAGCTGATATTTATAACGGGTAATATAATGCTTTTCGGCCTGCTTATCCTTTTTATAAGCGCCTTGACGACGGTTAAGATAAACAGATGCACCGTTAAAGTCCAAGCAAAGATCATTGGAAGAGGTACGACCCAAAGCTACCGAATGCCCTTTGGAAGGCGAAAAGAGATCGTTCACCCCAAGTACAGTTATCGGTACGAGGGCAAAAACTACGAGTCCGTTGGAATTGAAGAGTATTCCGAATCATTTTACGGTCTTATCTCCAAAGACGATAAGGTTGAAATATTTATAGATCCCAACAAGCCGTTCGTATGCACCGATAAGAAATACCGCTCCCATAAAGAGAGGACGGGCATCATAGCAGGCGTTATTATGGTAATATTTGCAATAATAATTTATTTATCGCTTTTTATCCATGTCCTTAAACATCTTTTCGTAGGGCGCAAGCATGCCCTCGTTCATTTTGTTGCCGATCTTTGAAAGGATCTTTTCATTGGAGAGTAGAAGCCCAACGGGATACATTTTCAGAGAAGAAAACCACTTTTTCTGCGGAAAATCGTATATTCCCTGCTTTTTGTAGAACTTATGGTCTGCACGCATCATGCCGCGCATTTGATAGATAAGATCGCGGAAGATCTTCATTCCCCCAACGCCCCAGAAGTTCTGAGGTGCGGTGTGATTTGTTTTCAGCGCAAAATCAAGAGATTTTGCAAGGGCGTCTATCTGCTTGTCCGTTTCATATTCATCTGTGGCAACTCCCGCAAGGAAATTTCCGCCCGTTTCGCATCTTGCTTCAATAACCGTCTTCAGGTTGTTTTCTGCGGCGTAATTACCGGAAATTATGTATCCAACGGGCATACCAACGGTTACGGTTCTGTGTCCGTTGCAGAAGTTTCTATCGTCATACATTTTAAAGCAAGAGCCCATTGAATGATCGGATATTTTAAAGGCGTATACGATAGCATCCGCCTTTTGGATTTTATCCCTGAGGAAAGCATCAAAGCCGTCCTTATATACGCACTTTTCCGACACGGCGCATCTGAAGCAACCAAGGCAGCCTCCCCCAAGCGGATACTCCGAAATGTTTACAACTCGGCTTTCATAAGGAAGCACGGCTCTGAAGCGGTCTATCATATGCTGAAGATCGGAGTTTTTATCCTTGTTATCGGTAATTATAACGATATCCTTATCGATTTTCTTAACGTTAGCATCAAGAGCATAAGCAGTTGCCTTAACGGGCACGTAATCGCATCGCGCTTCCCTGCTTCCCTCATAAATATTTTCTTTAACAGACCACAGAAAGCGCTCAAAAAACTGCTCCGCCTCTTTTCTTCCCTTATCCGTAAGCAGATCCTCCATATCGGCAGAAAGACCGCGGATATATCTCATACCCATATCAAGAGCGTTTTCTTCAACGTATTTATGCGCCGTAACATCATAAAAATGCTTTGAAGTTGATATCTGCGTTGCGTACTTACCCTTAAGATCAGCACCGCTTGACTTTAAAAGCTCAATGAATCTGTGAAGCTGAGAAGGTGCAAGAAACGTATAAACGGGATAGGAAAAAAGCAAAGCGTCAGCTTCCTTAATTGCATCCAAAGCCTCGTTCATATCCTTTTCAAGGGCTTTTATGCGCTGACCGACGTGCAGTACGGTGAAGCTGTGTTCCGGGTATTTTATCTCGAGATATCTGACGGTCTGCAGGGTAATGCTGTATTTACCCTTGGGACTTCCGTTAATTACAGTAATCTTCATATAGACCTCGACAAATGATGATATTAAAATTATATATCGAATAAACAAGCAAGTCAATACAAAATCACTCAACACATTAATTTTTCGTATTTACTTACGAAATGAAATATGCTATAATTTGAAGGTATATTATGGAGGTTGCATAATGAAAAACAATATTAAAGTTATCTTATTTCTCCTGACAGCCATGATTGTTATTACTTCTTGCGGAAACGGCACACCTTCCACTGGGGATAACTCATCTGCCGATACCACGGACACCACGACCACGGAAGAACCGATAGACAAATCAGTTCCGTTCTCGCTTAATATTGAACAGACTGCAACGATATTCGGTCCCAAGACCGCAACGGCAAACGTCTCCCCAAGCTACGGAACCATAGTTCTTTTAGAGCACAGTGCCGATAATAACGGAGTTCTGCTTGCAACTATGAATGCGGGAAACTCCTTCGTGGGCAGAAAGGACGGCTATTGCTACAAGGTGCTTCGCAGCAAGGATAACGGAGAGAGCTGGTCCTACTGCGGTTACGCTAGCGACGATTTTAACACTGACATCGGCGCAACCTACTGTATCTCTACTCCCCACCTCTTCGAGCTTCCCGAGGATATGGGTGCCTTCAAGGCAGGCACAGTGCTTCTTGCGGGCGTATCCAAGGATGCCGTAAAGACAAGCGAGCTTAATATTACCGCCATCACCTTATTCTACTCCGAGGATGCAGGTAAAAGCTGGACCGCTTTTGCTACTCTTGACGTTGCGGGAGGAGAAAAGGAAGGCGTTTGGGAGCCTTTTCTCTTCTATGACGAAGGAAAGCTCTTCTGCTTCTATTCAGACGATTCCGACCCCGAGCACGACCAGAAGATAGTATACAAATGGACGAGCGACCTTAAAAACTGGAACGGCGTTGACGGTGCGCAGGATTGTACGGTTCGCCCAACGAAGAGCACCAAATTCGGTGATCCTTTTGATGCGGTTGCTTGCCGCAACGAAAAGTTCCGCCCGGGTATGGCATCCGTAGCCAAGATGAAAAACGGAGAATTTATCCTCTGCTTTGAGATGGTCGGAATCAAGGGTTCTCCCGTTCATTGCAAAACGACCGGTAGTCTCCTTGAATGGGAGGACGTTTCCTCTTACGGTGAAAAGGTTATTGAGTTTGGTAATTCTCCCGGTGCTGCTCCGTGGATAGCGTACTCGCCGAGAGGCGGCGAATGCGGCGTTCTCTTCCTTGCCGCACATCATAACGCAAACGGCAACGCAAAGCACACCCCGGGCTCAACCGACCTCTTTTTAAGCTTTGATTACGGAAAGACCTGGACGAGAACCGCAAATCCAATTCCACACACGGTAGTTGAGGGTACCACGGCTTCCGACCGCGAATACTACAGAGGCTATAGCCCTGCATTGGTAGTATCCTCCGACGGAAAAACTCTCTACTACGCAAATATGGTTGAATATCCCGAGAACAAAAACCTTACGCAGCTTTCCTTTGCCCGTATAAGCATTGAGGGATATTATCAGAATTCCGAAAAGTAATCAACATAAAGCTTTCACACAACTTTCAAAATCAAGTATTATAATTCTTTCATAACTGAAATTTTGAGAGGAATTATGAAGCGCACGTCAATAACAGCACTATTTCTACTGTTGGCAGTTCTTCTTTCCGCATGCGGAAGCGGCTCTGCAAATATTCACGATCCATATTATACGGACACTTCGGAATGGGGTAATTTTCCCGACGGTTCTTTCCCGGAAGATCCGCCCGAGGTCCCTTCGAACAGCGACACGAACGTGCCTTCAGTAACCCCGCCCGAAGAGATCAAAACAAACGAGACCGTGACGGCTTTAAACGCAGGCCGCTTTGAAGGCAAGCCAAACGAGGTGACCGTTACGTGCCAAAGCGGAACGAAGGATGCGTACGTGATCGACGGAAACGTTATCACCTTTACCGAGATAAAAGAGGATTCGGTATATTCCATCTCCGGAAGGCTTTACGGCAATATCGTTATAAACTGCGGAGACGAGCACAAATTCGATCTTGAGCTCTGCGACTTTTCTATCATAAGCGATAACGAGTGCCCCATCAGCATTCTGAGCGGAGACGAGGTCTCCGTAACCGCAAAAAAGAACAGCAAAAATTATATTTACGACGACAGAAGCGCCGTTGATGAAAACAGCGTAAGCTACGCGATCTTCTCTGAGGTTGATACCGAAATTTGCGGCAAGGGCGAGCTGACGGTCGTTTCCCTGAATAACAAGGGCATTCATTCCAAGAAGGATCTGCAGATCAAGAATCTCACGCTCAGCGTGCTCTGCAAGGATAACGCCCTTAAGGGTGACGACAGCGTTGAGCTTGAAAAGGCAAGCACCACTCTGATCTCCACAGCGGGAGACGGCATCAAAACGGAAAACAGCGATATTTCCGCCAAGGGCAACCAAAGAGGCACCGTTACGGCAAAGGGCGGCACGTATTATATTTATGCCGCTTGTGACGGAATTGACGCCGCATACGACGTGGTAATCAACGAAGATACCGTACTGAATATCTACACGGACAAATATTCCGATTTTTCGGAAGAAGTCACTGCAGTTGCGGAGGACGTTTACTATATCCGATTCACAAGCAAGAATTACAAGTATTCTGTCAGATACTCAAACGACAGTGGTGAAACGCTGTGGGTAAACGCAGAATACCATTCCTCCGTTTCCGGAGGCAGATCCACCTATTATTACTATTCCTTCCCCAAGAATGCATTATATAACAAAATGCAGTTCTTTATCTATTCAAGCAATATGCTGCAGGGACAGGACGAGGATTATCTCGTTGCATCCGACCAAGTGACCTGCAACTCGGCTTACGATACCTTTGCCCTTACGAGCCGAGGAAACAGCCTCTCCTACAGCTGGACAAATTATACCACGCAGATAAACGATGGCTTTGGCATGGGCAGACCCGGCGGCGGTGGACCGGGTGGTTTTGGCGGCTTTGGCGAAGGAAACAAGGACAAGGGCGAATACTCCACCAAAGGTATTAAAGCCGCAAACGAGATCGTGATCAACGGCGGAACCATTTATATCAAGGCTTACGACGATGCCCTGCACGCTAGTAACGATTCAACTCTTGAAAACGGCGAAGCACCAAAAGGAAATATCACGGTAAACGGTGGGGCTCTTAACGTTTACAGCAACGACGACGGTATCCACGCAGACGGAACGCTGACGGTTAAAAACGGAAACGTCACTGTGGAAAACAGCTACGAGGGTCTTGAGGGTAACGCAATAAGGATTGACGGAGGCAATATTTCCGTAAACGCAACGGATGACGGAATAAATTCAACTGCAACCTCGGGCACGGGTGTTAGCATTGCGGGAGGTAACTTATATATCTACTGCACGGGAGACGGCATTGACAGCAACAGCAGAACGTCCTACAGCGGAATAATCTTTGAAGGCGGAAACGTCATCGTTATTTCAAATTCCGGCGGCAACTCCGCAATAGATACAGAGCAGGGCTATACCTATAACGGAGGCAGAGTTCTTGCCGTAATGCCAAGCAGAGGTATGACAAATGAGGCAACACACTGTGCGAACTTCACAAGCGTTGCAACCAATAAGACCGCGAGCCTAACGGAGGGCAGATATCTTACTGTCGCTTCAAACAGCGCCGATATACTAACACTGCGCATCCCCGCATCCATTTCCGCAAGAGTTATTTATCTTGGTGATAACGGAGCAGATATAAGCACGACTGATTCAACACCCGCACAGCTTGATGAAGGCAACGTAATATGGTACTAAGAAAAAAGGATGGAGGCTGAGGCTTTCATCCTTTTTTCTGCATAATATTGATATTTTGCATGGGTTAAGCTATAATTTTCCTAGAAAACAAATAAAAACAGGAGGACAATATGGGATTTTTAAACAAGCTTGCCGAGCTTAAGGAATGGAAGCGAGGCGTTACCCATTGCACCTTTGATCCACACGGCCCCGGCGTTGTGCGTATACATCTGATCCCACCGAAGTTCAAGCTATTCGGGAATCCGTCTTATACCGTAATACTGAACGGATATTACGTTCTGCCCATAGGAAACTCCTGGGCAATCATACTCTCCGCTTTCATGCGCGAGGTAAACAAATTTGATCGCAAGATCATATCGGATAAAGACGCCGAGTTCATATACGGGAATACGGTAAAATACGTTTCCCGCGCCTATCCCTTCACCGATAAAAAGCAGATCTCGCAGGATCTTGACGTTATTCTTGATATACTGTTTGACGTTGCGCGGGGAAATACAGATCATCCCGACCTTGAAAGGCTCTCCATAAGGCAGTACGCACCCTGTATGTCAGCGCCTCACAGAATGGATCTTGCCATAAGCTCTATGACGGACGGAAAAGGATGCTGGAACTGCAACCAGAAGTGCGTATTCTGCTATGCAGCAGAACAGAAAATGGCAAATGTAAAAGAGCTTGATACCGAAGGTTGGAAAAAGGTTATTGACCGTTTGAAAAAGGCGCACGTCCCCATGGTCACCTTCACGGGCGGTGAGCCTACCGTGAGAAAGGATCTCACCGAGCTTGTAGCTTACGCCAAGGAATTCGTTACCCGAGTTAACACAAACGGCACGCTCCTTACAGACGAGCTTATCCGGGGGCTTGTTGATGCGGGACTTGACAGCATACAGATAACCTTGTATTCCCACGATGAAAAGATACATAACGCGCTTGTGGGTGTTGAGAAATTTGATGCAACCGTAAGCGGAATAAAGACCGCTGTGAAGCACGGCCTTGATGTCAGTATAAATACTCCCCTTTGCTCCCTTAACCGCGATTACGGTAAAACGCTTGAGTTCATTCAATCTTTGGGAGTGAAATACTGCACAGCAAGCGGACTTATTTGCACGGGAAGTGCCGCCGAAAACCACGGAGCTTACGATCTTAACGCCGATGAGCTTTACGGTATTATAAGCAACGCAAAAAGCTTTTGCAACGAAAATTCAATGGAGATCGATTTCACCTCACCCGGTCTTATAACCGCAGAAAAGCTTGAGGAGCTTTCCATGAACGTTCCCTCCTGCGGAGCCGCTCTCAGCAACATGGCGATAGCGCCTGACGGAACAGTGGTGCCCTGCCAGAGCTGGCTTGGCGCCGATGCGGGTCTTGGCAACGTTCTTGAGCTTCCCTTCTCAAAGATCTGGAACAACAAAAAATGCATAGAGCTGAGAAGCATGACGGACGAAGAGGCACAGCGCTGTCCCTTCCGTGCGGAAAGGAGCAAAAATGGCTAAGAGAAAAGAAGTATACACGGAAGAGGAGATAAGGGAAAACAGAACCTTCCCCTCAAAAAACACGTTTCTTTTGGTTGTTTTAATAATCATTCAGATAGCTGCAATCTACTTTGCCGCCGTATATAACCCTCAGCCAATAGACGTTATCAAGGATTACAGAGTATCCGTAGTGCCGCTTGATAACGGCAAGCTTGATATTACCTACAGAATCAAATGGCTGCCGTTATCCGACGATGCCCTTACCTGGGTGGATATCGGCCTTGCAAACGCAAACGTTCAAATTTTGGATTTTGCGCTCAGCTCCAATATATCCTCATATCAGCTTATTACCGAAGAAGACGGATACGTTGCCCTGCGCCTTCATTTTAACCGCGCCTACAGATCGGGAGAAACGTTTGAATTTTCGTTCAGAATCGAGCAGGGCGATATGCTTTGCTATACTGATACTTATTTTTACGAGTTCGTTCCCTCCTGGTTTAACGAAATACCCGTTGAAAGCTATGCCTTTATGTGGATGAAGGATGGAACGACCTCATCAAATTCCGACACAACGGATAAAAACAGCTGCGTATGGCGCGGAAGTCTTGACTGCGGTGGATACAGAGTAATGCAGGTAAGATACCCGCAGAGCACATTTTCCGGCAACAAAACAGTTACTTACGAGCCATTTGACGACGAGGGCGCTTACAACGGCATTAAAGAATCAAAGATCGTGGCGGTTGTTTTCGCGGCCGTAATATGCGTTATTCTTGCAGTGATTGAATTAACTATCGTGGACAGCTACGTTTCCTATTACAAGGGCAGAGGCTTTTTGACAGGATACGGACATTACGTTCACGTATACGGCAAATCCAACCCACTTTATATCCACGAGAGGGATAAGCACAACGCCTCGTCCGGAGGCAGAGGAGGCGGCGGCGGATGCGCCTGCGCCTGTGCGTGTGCCTGCGCGGGAGGCGGCAGAGCAGGATGCTCGCAAAAGGATTTTTACAGCTTTAAGAAGGAATAGCATAAAAAAACAGGTGCAATCCCTTGCACCTGTTTTTTTATGCTTATCTAAACGTAACTAATTCATCAAACGATTTACGTTTCTTCTCGCGGAGGGCGTATCCCTCTTTGGCATATCCCAAGGTAATAACGAGCCTTACGGGTTTAGTAAGTCCGCAGATCTCCGCGATCTTATCACTGTCAAACCAGCCGAGAATGCAGGTGGCAATTCCCTGCGCCTCCGCTTCAGCTGTAAGATAAGCGCAGGCAATTCCGATATCAATAGAGCGGTAATCGTTCTTCTTTACCTTTGCGCCCATTGCGGCAGAGGGCACGTAGTCCTCCTCGGATATTACTATCAAAACGGGGGCATCTGCGGCGAATTTATTCATCCCAAGACCCGTTACGTGCTTTGCAACTTTATGAGCAATTTCGCCCGTGCAAACGGTGAAATGATAAGGCTGACCGTTGCACGCGGAGGGAGACAGTCTGCCCGCTTCAAGAATGCGCATAAGCTTTTCTTTTTCCACTTCCCTTGCGGGATCGTAGCTTCTGCAGGATTGGCGATTCAATGCTATCTCGGTAAAATTCATATCTTCTCCTTACGGCTTGATATTTTCTTAAATCAATGATACAATACTTATATTAAAATTTCAAGGATAAATTATGATACATATTGTTTTATACGAGCCCGAGATCCCCCAGAACACGGGAAACATATCCCGCACCTGCGCGGTTACCGGCTGTCACCTTCATCTCATAGAGCCCATGGGCTTTGATATCTCCGAAAAATCCATAAAGCGCGCAGGACTTGATTACTGGAAATACCTAACCGTCTCAACCTATAAAAACTGGTCTGATTTCAAATCAAAGAACGAGGGCGAATTCTATTATTGCTCAACGAAAGGTAAAAAATGCCACAGCGATGTGGAGTACCCAAAGGATAAGGATATTTACCTTGTATTCGGCAAAGAAAGCCGCGGATTGCCAGAAAATCTGCTTGAAAGGAATTACGAACGCTGCATAAGAATACCCATGCTCGGCTTCGTTCGCTCTCTCAATCTTTCAAACGCAGTTGCAGTAGTTTGCTACGAGGTACTGCGTCAGCTTGATTATCCGCAGTTATCCTCTGTCGGCGAGCTTACCGGCAGAGCGGAAGAAGAAATTGAATAGATGAATAATAAATGATATATCGACTCCGTCGATACGATATACGGCATTGCCGTACGATATACTTGCTCCGCAAGCACGATATATTGTCCATTTTAGCGAACGCACATTATTGCAAAAAAGCTCTTTTGCCAAATGACAAAAGAGCTTTTTGCATGTCTATGGGCTACGAAAAAGATATTTTCGTCAGTTTTGCGTATGAATTTGAACCCTCACAGAAATTCAAATCATCCGCAAAGCGGATACCTTTACTTCTTCACTATTCACTATTACTTATTACTTGCCAAAAAACGACAAGAGGTTTTAGTGAAAAGTGAAGAGTGAAAAGTGAAAAGGTAAAAACGACAACCTTCTGCCGAAGATTGTCGTTTTTTGGAGCAGGCAACGGGAATCGAACCCGCACTATCAGCTTGGGAAGCTGAAGTTCTGCCACTAAACTATGCCTGCGCACGGCGCAAAGCGCCGATATAATATTATGCCTGAAGCGCCGCACCTATTACGGTTGCAAACTGGGAATTATCGGGGATGATAAAATTAACGTCGAATATCTTTTCAAGCTGACCGAAGGTGGTCCTGCAAAGAGGAAACGCGGTAAGATTACCCGTTAAAACTATATCCTTGGTTCCCTTGGCTCTTGCGGCAAAGATGGCAACCATCGCAATGGTCTCAAAAACCATATTGAAAACGCCCTTGGCAATATCGCCCTTCTCCGCAATGTCGCTGACGTTGCCAAAGTTAGACGCAGTAATATCCATGGACATTCCGGGATAAGACTCCTTGCTTGAAATATTATTAACCGCAAGATCGATATTATGAATATCTCCTTCAAGGGCAAGCTCGTGAATGTGAGAAACGTCGTCCATGCCGAGAAGGAGCTTGGAAAGACCCTGAAGGGTTCCGCCGCCAACTCCCGTACCGCCGAGGTACTCGCCGGGTTTTCCGCGCTGGGCGTATACGATGGCAGTGCCCGTTCCCATGCTTACGGTAATGCATTTATCAAGCCCAGAAAGGAAAAGCCCGCCAAGACCGATGCTTTCAAACTCCGTTACGTTGGTACAAGGCAAGGAATAGATCGGAGCTTTAAGGCAGGAGGAGCCAACACCCGTTACCATAACCTTTGAAATATCGGAAAGCTGCAGGTTGTTAATAACGGTGAACTTTCCGAAGGCTCCGTAAAGAGACGTTATGGGATCCGTAGCACGAACGAAGAGAGGGTCATAAAGCTTAAAGCCACCCTCGGTCTTATCTATGGCAACTATCTTAGTTGTGCTTCCACCAATATCTATACCAATATTTATGCCCATAGCCGCTCCTTGTTTTTTTGATTATTCTATCACACATAATAATCACTTTCAAGTAAAATTGAAAAATTATTGCTTTTTTGAAAGTGCTTATCTTCGTACCATTCGCAATTCGACGGAATTGCACAATTTTTTACACGCTTCTTCGTTCAAAATGCCGTTTTTCAAATCCGCCTGTTATTTTTTTATCATTTTTGTGGAAATGCAAAACAAAGGGTGCTATAATAATTATGTATGAAAACAAGCATACTTTTTGTTTGTAATTATTTTCAGAAAGGAAATACATAAAATGAGCAAGGTTCTTGTTGAAACTTCCGCACGCCACGTTCACCTTACCGCAGAGCACATTGAGATACTCTTCGGCAAGGGCGCTACCCTTACCCACAAAAAGGATCTCAGCCAGCCCGGCCAGTTCGCTTGCGAGGAGAGAGTTACTCTTGAGGGACCCAAAAAGTCCATCGCTAACGTAATCATCCTCGGACCCGCTCGCCCCGCTACTCAGGTTGAGCTTTCCTTCACCGATGCACGTACCCTCGGCATCAACGCTCCCGTACGCGAGAGCGGCGACGTTGCAGGCAGTGCTGCACTTAAGATCGTTGGTCCTTGCGGCTCCGTTGAGCTTACCGAGGGCGCGATCATCGCTAAGCGCCATATCCACCTCACTCCCGCAGATGCCGCAGAGTTCGGCGTTTCCGATAAGGAGATCGTTTGCCTGAAGATAGAGAGCGAAAGAACCACAGTTTATGATGACGTAGTAGTTCGCGTTAACCCCAACTTCAGCGCTGCCGCACATCTTGATACCGACGAAGCCAATGCCGCTTGCGCATTCGGCGTTTGCTACGGCGAGATCATCAAAAAGTAATTCAGTAAAGGAGATATACAAATGAGCAAAGAATTTTCTTGCGAATACGCCATGAGCACCGAAGTTGCTCACATGGGCTGTGTTACCAAGGGTTGCGATCACGGTCCCGCTCCCATTCCGGAAGAGGGCAAGTGGATCCAGTCCAAGCAGATCACTGACATTTCCGGCTATACCCACGGCATTGGCTGGTGCGCTCCCCAGCAGGGCGGCTGCAAGCTTTCCCTTAACGTTAAGAACGGTATCATCGAGGAAGCTCTCGTCGAGACCATCGGTTGCTCCGGTATGACCCACTCCGCAGCTATGGCTGCTGAGATCCTTCCCGGCAAGACACTCCTTGAGGCTCTTAACACCGACCTTGTTTGCGACGCCATCAACACCGCTATGCGCGAGCTCTTCCTCCAGATCGTTTACGGACGTACTCAGTCCGCGTTCTCCGAGGGCGGTCTCGTAATCGGCGCAGGTATGGAAGACCTCGGCAAGGGCGCACGTTCCATGGTTGGTACCATGTACGGCACCAAGGCAAAGGGCGTTCGTTACCTG
>SVSB01000052.1 GCA_015064505.1 Oscillospiraceae bacterium | reverse complement strand
TAAGCTCCGGGTTGAGGGGGGATTCCACAACGTATACACCGGGCTTGGTATATCCGTAGTAGTAATACTGCATGGTGATCTCGAGTATTTCATTGTATCGTATACCCAGATGCACTCTTCCTCTTACGTATCCGTATTCGGAAAGCTCCTTGATAACGGAGACTGCATCGTTTATCGGTATCGCAAAGCCGATGCCCTCAATACCTGTACCCGAGGATTTTGCGTTTACAACGCCAACCAGCTCACCCGCCAGATTGAAGAGTCCGCCTCCGGAGTTGCCGGGGTTTACTGCCGCGTTAGTCTGGAGCAGGTTCATAAGCTCGCCTTCGATCTCCACCTCGCGGTCAAGAGCGCTGACGATACCGTTGGTCACGCTGCCGCCAAGCTCGCCCAGAGGATTGCCGATGGCAACTACCTCCTGACCAACCACCAATGCATCGCTGTTGCCCATGGATGCGAATTTGAGGCCTGATGCGTTGATCTTGAGAAGCGCAATATCGGTTTCGGAATCGGAGCCTGCAACCGTTGCCTCGTATTCCGTTCCGTTGGTAAGGCGCGCAACGATCTTCGTGGCACCTGCGATAACGTGATAGTTAGTGAGAATAAGTCCGTCTGCGGAAATGATAACTCCGCTGCCCGCGCCGCCCGTAACGTACTGACCGAAGATGGTGTTGGTCTGTACGATCTCGGTACTGATCTCAACGACGGTCTCATGTACTGCAGTAGCAACGTCGGCGTAATTACCCGTGGTTACGGTCTTGTTATCGGGATTTACCACGATAACGCTGGGGTTCTGCACGGCAGGGGTATCGCCGTTACCGCCGGGCTGCTCCGTTGAGCCGGCGCCGAAGAGGGAGCGTCCGATGAATACTCCGCCAACGCCCGCAACGGCAGAAAGAATGATGCAGGCGGCAATAAGCGCACATACTATTCCCGCACCAAAGGTCTTTTTCTCCTTTTTGCGGGGCTCCGGGTTGCCCTGGGGCTGATTTCCTGCAGGGGGTGCGTAACCGTAATTGCCGTAGCTTCCGTAATTTGCGCGGTTGGCGTTATAGCCGTAGCCTCCGTTGTATCCGCCTTGGCGGCTTGTGCCGTAGGTGGGGGAATAGCTTCCTCTGTAGCCGTAATGGTATTCGCCGTTGGGTCTTTCGGGCGCTTGAGAATAGCTTACAGTTGCGCCGTCCGTGGGCTTCTGCGTTGCAGGGGTGTCGTTATGGTCGGGAGATGGGGTGTTGTTCATCTCTCTGTTTTCAAATTCGTTCATCTTTGCCTCCTTGGTCGGTTTTGCCTTGTGTTTACAGTTTAACCGCTTATTGTGACGGTTATATGATAAACATCTAAAGGCTAACTGAAACAGTCGTTATTTGTTTTTCCTTCTTTCATCCAGAAAATACTGCAGTATCAGCTCGGCGGAAAGTGTGTCGATGACCTTTTTGCGCTTTTTGCTGTGCACGTTTGAGAAGCTTAAAATACCGTGGGCCTCCACGGTGGAAAGGCGCTCGTCGCAATAGTGTACCGCTTTTATTGCCCCGTCTGAAAGCTTGAGAAGCATATCCCCGAAGGCGTGTGCGGTGGCGGCTCTTGCCCCCTCCGTGCCGTCCATATTAAGCGGAAGCCCAACCACTGCCTCCTCCGCCCCGTGCTTTTTGGCAAGGCGAACAGCCTCCTCTGCAGTGCGTGTCATAGACGGCATCGTAATGGTGCAGAGTCCTCCAGCAAGAAACGCAGAAGCGTCTGATATGGCAACTCCCGTGCGCTTATCGCCGTAGTCAAAGCCGATATATATCATTATTGCTCCAATCCTAATGTTTACAAATTATTTATTGTAAATTATTGGTTTATATATTATAATAGCACTGTAAAACCCGATTGTCAAGAAACGGGGAAGTAATGCCCCGAATAGCGGAGGAAAAAATGAAGCTGAAATGGAAAAGCTGCCTGATGCTGGGCGCGACCGTCTTTTGTGTTTATCTTGCAATAGTGCTGTGGCCTGCGGTGTCAAAGCTTTTGCTTGCGGTTCTCGGAGCAATTTCTCCTCTTATTACGGGATTCGTTATAGCTTATATAGTAAATATCCTTATGTCGAAGTACGAGTCGGCGTTCTTCCCGCGCTCGCAAAAAAAGAGCGTTATTAAAATTCGCCGACCTATTTGCATGATACTTGCGTTTATAACGCTTGTTGCCGTGGTGGCGGCTGTGCTTTTGCTCATCGTTCCGCAGCTTGTGGATTGCGTTGCCCTGCTGCTGAACGAGGTGCCCGATGCGATCAACGACGCTATCGCATGGCTTGAAAAATTTGAGATTCTGCCCGAGGATATTATTGCCTCCCTTGAAAAAATAGATTGGAAATCCCGTGTTGGCGAGATAATCAACGCGGTGACCTCGGGTATCGGAAGCGTTATGAACGTTGCCATCACCGTTGTAAGCTCCGTATTTTCTGCAGTGGTATCCGCGTTCCTTTCAATTATTTTTTCCATTTATCTGCTTCTTGACCGCGAAGGACTTATAAAGCGCATTTCCCGTGTTTCCCGCCGTTATATGTCGGAAAAGTGGTATTTAAGGCTTGCGTATTTCCTTGGCATTGCAAACGATTGCTTCCGCCGCTATATAGTGGGTCAGTGTACCGAGGCGGTCATTCTCGGCGTTCTATGCACCGTGGGAATGCTTATCCTGCAGCTCCCTTATGCAACCATGATCGGCGCTCTCGTGGCGTTTACCGCACTTATTCCCGTGGCGGGTGCTTATATCGGAGCGGCGGTAGGTGCTTTTATGATACTCACCGTCTCCCCCGTGAAGGCGCTTGTGTTCATCGTATTTCTGGTTATTCTCCAGCAGTTCGAGGGTAACGTCATTTATCCCCGCGTGGTGGGCTCCTCTATGGGCCTTCCCGGTATCTGGGTGCTGGCGGCGGTTACCGTCGGCGGCGGTGTGATGGGCATTACGGGTATGCTTTTGGGTGTTCCCCTTGCGGCAACCTTCTACCGCATTATCGGACGTGACGTGCGTCGCTGGGAGAAAGAGCAGGGAAGGACGGTTACCGAGGAGACGGTAATAAAACCCGAGATAGCAGAGAAAAAGATAAAGGAAGAAACGGAAAAAGAGATAAAGAAGGAAACCAACAAGGAAACGACTCTCACCCCCAAACCTCAAAAAAACAAAAAGAAGGGCAAGAAAAAATGAAAAGACTTTTAAACGTTGTTGTCGCGTTAGTATTTATAGCTGTTTCGGTATTTGCTTTTTCTTCCTGCAAGCACGAGCACGTTTACGGAGAATGGTCCTATGCAAAGCTTCCCACCTGTACCGAGGAGGGAGTTGAGTCCCGTATGTGTGCGGAGTGCGGGGAAACGGAGGAAAGGCCTGCCGCACCCCTCGGCCACGCTGAGGTAAAGCACGAAGCGGTTGCCCCCACCTGCACGGAAACGGGCAACGAGGAGTACGTTTCCTGCTCCCGTTGCGAATATACCACCTTTAAGCAGATCGACGCTCTCGGTCATAAGGAGGTGCCTTGCAACGGCAAGCCCGCCACCTGCACCGAGAAGGGCTACGAGCCATACGTATTCTGCGAGAGGTGCGAGTACAGAACCTTTAAGGAGATACCCGCCCTCGGGCACGACGAAGTACAGCACGAAAGAAAGCAGCCCACCTGTCTTGAGACGGGATGGTCGGCATACGTGACCTGCTCCCGCTGTGACTACACCACCTTTAAGGAGATCCCAAAGTCAGGTCATGTGCAGGCTGTGATGGCCGCCAAGGAACCCACCTGCACCGAAACGGGTCTGACCGCCGGCAGCTACTGCAAGGTATGTAATGCAACCATAAGAGCGCAGGAGCCCGTTGCCGCCCTCGGACACAGGTGTAATAAGGGAATATGCACCGTTTGCGGCGTGGAGGACTACGTATCTCCCGATCAGTACGTTTCCCGCGTGTGCTACGACGGGCTTTTGACGTTGCCGCGAGGTGAACAGATGCAAAAGGCGTACGATCTGATATACGAGGCGGCAAGAAAATTCCATATTGATTATTCCGTGGATTCCGTTGGTGCAACGGAAAAGTCAAACGGCCTTATCCCCGGCACCATCGATATTTCACATCTGAAGCTTCTCGGCAAGGATATGGATATTCTCCACGCCGCCTTTGAAAGCGACAATCCGATCTTCTATTGGTACGTTTTCGCGCCTCCCGTGGGATACGTGCCCAACGATAAGCAGGTAAACAGTATCCGCATTACTGTCGACCGCGCGTATTCAAAGGGCGCGGACAGAAAAACGTATAACGAGCAGATTGCGGATAAGGTGAAGCATTACGTTGCCGCCGCAGAGGGCGCAACAAGCAAGTACGAAACCGCGCTCAGGTATTACGAGGCAATAATAAATACCGTATCTTACGCCCACGAGTCCTTGGCGGAGAACAGCTTTGAATTCAGGCAGGAGTACAGATGGACGCAGAATATCATCGGTGTCTTTTGCAAGGATCGCACCGTTTGCGCGGGCTACGGCAAGGCCTTCTGTATGCTGCTCAGCTACAGCGGCATAGAGGCTCGCCCCATAATAGGCTACGCTTCTTCGGAAAAGCATCTGTGGTCCATTGCTAAAATGGACGACGGAAATTGGTATTGGTTTGATCCTACCTGGGACGATGCAGGTGACGATGCCGAGACCGAATACAGATATTTCTGCGTTAACGATACGCAAAAGGTGAATTGGCACGATTCCCTTTCTATGAACGTTCCTGCGGCAATCGGTACGATCACCTTCCTCGATAGACACGATTTCGGCGATTCGGGACTTACTGCTCGTGAGAAAAATTATTACGTGCCCCAAAGATCATCCACAAAGTTTTCAAGCGATAACGCGCTGGAGCTGAGGGAAGCCTTTGAGGTGAACGGCCTTATCTTTGCGCGCAAGTCTATCGACGAGGTACAGCTCGTGGGATTATCGTCGGTGCCCGCCACCTTGGTGATACCCGATAAGGTAAGCTATAACGGCATCGAGTTTAAAGTAACGTCCGTGGGATATATGATGAGCAGCGGACTCTTTGATAACACCAGATCCATAGGAAACGGATATGCAAAAAAAGTGGTGGTACCAAGATCCGTGGAGCTTATTATGTCCCGCGCCATCTCAGGCGAGAACGTCTCCGTGGAAATATTCTACGAGGGCACCCGCGAGGAGTGGTTTGATATAATAAGAGGCACAAAGTACTATAACTCGTCCCGCGAGTACTTTTACAGCGAGACTCGACCCACAACGTCGGGCAATTATTGGCATTACGTAAACGGCACGGCAACACCGTGGTAAGCTACACGTTATCTGCGTAGATATCTCCGTTCTTTCAATCATATTTCCCGTTTATCTGCTCCTTGGCCGGAAAAGGAGCAATACCCGTACTGCTGAATAAAAACCGAAAAGAGCAAGGAAAATGAAAAGACTTTTTAGCAGAATAATAGCCTTAGTATTTGTTACGGCTTCCGTATTCGCTTTTTCTTCCTGCAAGCACGAGCACGTTTACGGTGAGTGGTCCTATGCAATGCTTCCCACCTGTACCGAGGAGGGCGTGCAGTCCCGTATGTGCCTTGAGTGCGAGGAAACGGAGAAAAGACCCGCCGCGCCCCTTGGTCACGATGAGATAAGCTATGAGCGAAAAGACGCAACGTGTACCGAAAAAGGTCACAGAGCCTACGTCGCCTGTTCCCGTTGCGATTATACCACCTATGAAGAGATACTTCCGCGGGGTCACAGCAGAATTTCTCACGCTCAAAAGGCTCCTACCTGCACGGAAGACGGAAACGATGCTTATATTACTTGCTCCGAGTGCGATTTTACCACCTACGTACCTATTCCGAAGCTCGGACACGATATCGTTCAGTACGGGGGAAAGGAAGCTGACTGCGTCAAGAGCGGATACGAGTCCTATGAAAAGTGCAATCGGTGCGATTATTCCACGTATAAAGTAATTCCGGCAAGGGGTCACGTCATTGAAAATCTTGCGGAAAAAGCTCCCACCTGCACGGAAAGCGGACTTGCCGAAGGCAGTCATTGCTCTGTCTGCAACAAGGTCTTCAAAGAGCAGAAGGTGCTGGAGCCCCTTGGACACAATTGCAAAAAAGGCTTTTGCACCGTTTGCGGCGTGGAGGATTATCTTGAGCCTACTCAATACGCTTCAAGCATTATGTATAACACTCTTGCCTCTTATCCCAATGGCAAGGATATGCAAACTCTTTATCGCAGAATAGGGGAGGTTGCAAAGAGTTTTCATCTGAATTACGACCTGAACCTTGAACTGAAGGAGGGTAAATGGGCGCTTTTGACGGAAAGAATAAAATGCAGTGACCTCTCGTTGAGTAAGGATGACGGGTACGTCGTCGGTAATGCGTTTTATAAGGATAATCCCATATATTATTGGCTGTATACCTTTAACTGGAATACCGATTCTTCGGGCAAGATTACTTATTTTTTCACATACGCCTACAACGGATATGAAAAGGGAAGTGACAGAGAAAGAATAAATAAGCAGATAGCTTCTGAGGTAAAGGAATACGTCCAATGCGCTAATGGAGAAACAAGCGCGTATCAGACTGCGCTTTGTTACTACGAGTTGGTTATTAAAAATACTACGTACGAATATGCCGCAATTGACGTGGACCCAACGAACTTCCGTTTTTGCAGAAATATTTTGGGAACCTTGATTTACGGTCGCGCCGTATGCGTAGGTTATGCCCGCGCCTTTAACCTTTTGCTTAATCTGAACGGCATCGAAAGCTGTGATATATCCGGAGCCGATCACACCTGGAGCCTGGTGCGGATGGATGACGGAAAGTATTATTGGTTTGATCCCACCTGGGACGATCAACCTAATATGCCCTTTGGTTATGAAACAAAGTATTTTTGCGTGAACGATACGCAACCTATCAATTGGAGAGATAGGACTGCTCCGGGCGGTACCTCCACTATGGGAAACAAGGGGTTTTTATCGGAGCATCCACCCTATAAGGTAGGTGAAGAGAACATCCGTTTGACCAACTGGACTTACAGCATTCCGGAAAGACCTTCGGTTGAGTTTGCAAGCTCCGACGTGCTTGAATTGCGCGAGACCTTTACTGTTGACGGAAAGACCTACGCTCTCGTCGGTTACAGAAGAGTTCAGCTTGTAAAAACCGAAGCAATGGAGTTTGTGCTCGACGTTCCCGAAAAGGTCAGCTATAACGGAGTGGACTATATCGTTGTCAGCGTTGGAGGAATGATGAACAGCGGACTTTTCGATGGAGCCAGAGCCATAGGAAGCGGATACGCAAAAAGCGTTATTCTTCCAAATACCGTGGAGTACGTTATGCCCCGTGCAATAACAAGCGAGAGCAGCTCCGTAAATATCTTTTATGAAGGAACCTTAGCAGAGTGGCGCGAAGTCACGTTTGCAACAAAGTATCTTGCAAGATCCAAAGTGTACTATTACAGCGAAACTCGACCCACAACGTCGGGCAATTATTGGCATTACGTAAACGGCACGGCAACACCGTGGTAATAAAAAGATCCCTGCTTCTGCAAATTGCAGGAGCAGGGATCTTTAAGTAAGAAGTAAAAGTGAATAGTGAATAGGTCAGGTTGATTTTCGCCACAGGCGAAAATCTTCATTACTTTTTCACTCTTACCTATTACCTCTTACTTTGCTCATTCAATAAATCCTTTATTGAATGAGCATCGCGTCACCAAATGAGAAAAATCTGTATTTTTCTCTGACCGCTTCCTCGTATGCGGCGAGGGTCTTTTCCTTGCCCGCAAGGGCGGAAACAAGCATAATAAGGGTGCTTTCGGGCAGGTGGAAGTTTGTTATCAGCGCGTCGCACGCCTTGAATTTATAACCGGGATAGATGAATATGCCCGTGTCGCCTATTACGGGATGCACCATTCCGTCGTCGGTTGATGCGCTCTCAAGCGTTCTGCAGCTGGTGGTGCCGACGCAGACGGTCCTCCCCCCTGCGGCACGGCGGGCGTTAATGGTGTCAGCCGCCTCCTTCGTTACGGTTATGAACTCCGTGTGCATATGGTGGTCGGCTATCTTCTCCTCCTTAACGGGGCGGAAGGTGCCAAGTCCGATATGCAGCATAACGGGCACCACGGCAATATCCATTGCTTTAATCTTTTCAAGAAGCTCGGGGGTAAAGTGCAGACCTGCCGTGGGAGCGGCGGCACTTCCGCGCTCGCGGGCGTATACGGTCTGATATCTTTCGTTATCCTCCCATTTAGTTTCGATATAGGGGGGAAGAGGCATAGTGCCCACCTTGTCGAGAACCGCGTAGAAGCCTGCGGGATCATTGTACTCAAATTCAAGCACGCGGTTGCCGTCTTCCTTTACGTCTTTGACGGTGCACTTAAGAAGTCCGTCGCCGAATACGAAGCGGCGGCCGATCCTTGCCTTTTTTCCCGGGCGGGCAAGGCTTTCCCAAACGTCGCCCTCCACGTTGCGCAGTAAAAGAAACTCAAGCACACGGTCGGGCTTATCCTCCGCAACGCCGTAAAGCCTTGCGGGAATAACGCGGCTGTCGTTTACAACGAGAGTGTCACCCGGGCGGAGATACTCGGTAATATCACGGAAAACGCGGTGCTGTAAGGCGCCGCTTTCTTTGTCCATAACCATAAGTCGGGAGCTGTCACGGGGTTCTGCAGGTGTCTGGGCGATAAGCTCCTTCGGCAGATCATAGTAAAAATCATGGGTAGATAAGTCGGTCTTCGGCTTTACGTTGTCTATCATTTTAATTCCTTTCGGAGATTTATAACATATAATGTATTAGCATTTACCCCAATATTATATAACATTGGACTTTCATATTCAAGTCCGGGAGAAAAATATGCTTAATTCAACGAAAAAATTGCCCTTTGAGGGCTGCTGTACCGCCCTCGTTACCCCATTTAAAAACGGAGAAGCGGATCTTGACGCTTTTTCCCGCCTTGTGGAGATGCAGATCGAAAACGGAGCAGACGCACTCGTTGTGTGCGGTACCACGGGAGAGGCGCCCACTCTTACGGAAACGGAGAGGGAAAAGCTTATATACCGCGCGGCGGAAATATCTGCGGGAAGAGTTCCCGTTATTGCGGGTACGGGCGGCCCCTGTACCGACAAGATGCTCCGTATGTCCTGGCGCGCAAGAGAGGCGGGCGCCGATGCTTTTCTTATCGTAAACCCATATTACAACAAAGGCACCGAGGACGGAGTGGTGCGCAGTTATTACGCCGCCGCTTCTCTCGGCCCTCCCGTAATACTTTATAACGTGCCCTCCCGCACGGGAAGCGATATGTCTCTTCGTCTGATAGCCCGCCTTTCCGAGCACGGAAACATAGTTGCCATTAAGGAAGCGTCCTCCGTCGGCAAAATATCGGAGATAATAGCGTGTCCCAAGTGTGATCTTCACGTCTATTGCGGCAACGACGGAGATACCCTGCCGGCGCTTGCGGTTGGAGCGAGGGGCGTTGTAAGCGTCATCTCAAACGTTATGCCGCGGCTGTGGTCGGAGCTGTGCCGTCTTTATAAAAGCGGAGAAATGCAAAAATGCACGAAGATCCACGCCGCAGCTTATGCGCTCATAAAAAAGCTTTTTGAAGAGACCAGCCCCGTGCCCATAAAAAAACTGTGCGAAAAGGTTGGAATATGCTCCTCCGAGGTGCGCCTTCCTCTGGGTGATATAAGCGAAAAGCTTGCAGAGGAGCTGTGGCGCGAGTACGAAGCGGTACATTCCGCACAAAAAAACCTGATTTAACGCAGAAATTATCACTATAAAGCCAAAAAAGCAAAGAATAACAATTTTTATCCTTTACTTGTGTGGGAATATGTAGTATACTGTATTCGTATAAGAATGTCTTAAGCCATTTGGCAAAATAATTAAAGGACGGTTTAGGGATGGATATCAAGAAAAAACAAGAGCTATCCGAGATTGCCCGTCAGATACGCATCGGCGTTGTAAGCTCTACGAACGCCGCAGGATGCGGACATCCGGGCGGCTCTCTTTCCATTGCGGAGGTACTTGCCTGGCTGTACTTCGGCGGTGAGATGAAGATCGACCCCAAGGATCCCAAGTGGGATGAAAGAGACAGACTGGTGCTTTCCAAGGGACACGCGGCACCGGGTCTTTACTCTGCACTTGCGCTTCGCGGCTTCTTCCCCAAGGAGGATCTGCTTACTCTGCGCAAGCTGGGAAGTCACCTGCAGGGACATCCCAATATGCACAAGACCCCCGGTATAGATATGTCCACCGGCTCTCTCGGTCAGGGAATTTCCGCCGCCTGCGGAATGGCAACTGCCGCAAAGCTGGATAAGAAGGACTACCGCGTTTACGCCATCGTTGGCGACGGCGAGAGCCAGGAGGGCGAGGTCTGGGAGGCGGCTATGTACGCTGCCCACTTCAAGCTTGACAATCTGTGCGCCATCATCGACCTGAACGGTCTGCAGATAGACGGTAAGGTAAGCGACGTTATGGGCATTGAGCCTATGGATAAAAAGTTTGCCGCATTCGGCTGGAACGTATTTACCTGCGACGCACACGATTTTGATTCCGTGGAGAAGGCGTTTGCCGACGCCCGCGCCGCAAAGGGTGCACCCTCCGTTATCCTTTCCCGTTCCGTGAAGGGCAAGGGCGTTTCCTTTATGGAGAACAACGCAGGCTGGCACGGCAAGGCAACGAAGCCCGAGGAATTTGAGCAGGCTATGGCTGAGCTTGAGAAGGAGGCGCAAAATGGCTGATAAGAAGGCAACGAGAGAAGCTCTTGGCGACGAGCTTACCGCCCTTGGCGGTGTGCGCGAGGATCTGGTGGTGCTTACCGCCGATCTTGCGGATGCAACAAGAGTTGAATATTTCCGCCACAAATATCCCGAAAGATTTATTGAGTGCGGTATAGCAGAGGCAAATATGATGGGCGTTGCCGCAGGTCTTGCCGCTTCCGGCAAGGTTGCGGTCGCATCCAGCTTTGCAATGTTTGCCGCAGGCCGTGCTTTTGAGCAGATCCGTAACAGCATCGGCTATACCGAGCTCAACGTTAAGGTATGCGCAACTCACGCGGGCGTTTCCGTTGGTGAGGACGGTGCTTCCCATCAGTGCAACGAGGATATTGCTCTTATGCGCACTATCCCCGGTATGACCGTTATCAACCCCGCAGACTATACGGAGGCAAGAGCCGCTCTCCGTGCCGCTGTTGATATGCAGGGCCCCTGCTATATCCGCTTTGGCCGTGCGGCCGTTCCGGATATGAGCGCCGAGGAAGAGAATTACAGCTTTGAGATCGGAAAGGGCCGCCTTCTTTCCGAGGGTAAGGACGTTACGGTTATCGCAAGCGGTCTTACCGTTGCTATGGCCCTTGAGGCAAAGGAGCTTCTTAAGGCTGACGGCATTGATGCGGAGATAATCAACATCCATACCATCAAGCCTCTTGATAAAGAGCTTGTATGCGCTTCCGCAAAGAAGACCGGCTGTGTGGTTACTGCAGAGGAGCATAATATAATCGGCGGTCTCGGCAGTGCGGTTGCAGAGGCTCTTGCGGAGAATTGTCCCACCGTTATGCGCCGCGTCGGCGTTGAGGACGTATGGGGTGCTTCCGGCAGCGCAGGAGCGCTTCTGGATCATTACGGCATTTCCGCCGCAAACATTGCGGCAAAGGCAAAGGAAGCCGTTGCGGCTAAAAAGAACGGCTGATATGGAGATCAAAAAGATTGCCAGCTTCTCGGCAGATCACGATATCATCACCCCCGGAATGTATATCTCCCGTATAGACGGCGACGTAGTCACCTACGATCTGCGTACCCGTACCCCCAACGCAGGGGATTATATGGACGATCTCACCATTCATTCCGTGGAGCATATGCTTGCCACCTTTATGCGCAACGGCGCTATAGGGGGCGAGGTGGTATACTTCGGACCCATGGGATGCCGCACGGGATTTTATTTGCTCGTTCGCGATTCAGTAACTCCCCAAAAAGTCCGCGAGGAGCTTATTACCGCTCTTTTGAATACGGAAAAGGCTACGGAAATGTTCGGTGCCACCCGTAAGGAATGCGGCAATTACAGAGAGCTTTCTCTTGATGCGGCAAAGGCGGAGTGTGCCCGCTATCGCGGAGTGCTTGAAGCAAAAAACCAAAAAACTTTTACCTACGGAGAATGAAATGACCGGAATCATTGCGGCAATGAGCTGTGAAGCGGAACTGATACTGAACGTAATGCGCGATAAAAGTCCTCGGGTAATCTGCGGAATAACCTTCTGGCAGGGCAAAATAGGGAACGAGGACGTGGTTCTTGCCACCTGCGGAGTCGGCAAGGTGTTTGCCGCCGCGTGTGCCGTCAGTATGATAATGGCGTATTCCCCCGACAGGATCATAAACACGGGTGTTGCGGGTGCCGTTTCGGGCGAGGTGAACAAGCTTGATACCGTCGTTGGCACGGCGCTCGTTCAGCACGATATGGACACCACTCCTCTCGGCGATGAGCCGGGTCTTATCTCGGGTATCAACAAAGTGTATTTTGAAACGGACAGAGAGCTTTCCGACGAGCTTTACCGTTACGTGGAGCTGTGCGGCGGAAAAGCAAAGCGCGGAATAGTTGCAACAGGCGATCAGTTTGTTGCAAGCGCGGAGGTAAAGCGCCGTATATCCACGCTTTTCGGTGCGTCCTGCGCCGATATGGAGGGCGGTGCCATTGCCCATGTTTGCTATATAAATAACGTGCCCTTTGCCGCTCTGCGCACCATGAGCGACGGCGCGGACGGAGATGCATCGGGCGACTTTATGGAGTTTTGCAACAAAGCCGCAAAAATAAGCTCGGATGTGATCATCACCTACCTTTCAACCAAATAAAAAAACTCTGCATCCGCAATGGGTAATGTCCTTAGCGGAGAATTTTTAAAACCTCTTGCCTTATTTGTTTCGCAGTAGACAAATAATTAACGCCGACAGATTTTTTAGATCTGTCGGCGTTTTCTGTTCAATAAATTGGAATTTGGCGAACGTTTTAAATAGTATTTTAAATTTTAAAGAATTTTAAAGATGTAAATTATGCATAGTCTTTAGATAAAAATCTTCAAAGGGAGATTTAGTCTGCTCAAACTCCTTTAACAACTCCACAAACTTCTCAATATGGATAAAAGACTCTTTTTGGCATCGGTACTCTTCTGCAATATCAAAATCGGGGAATGTTTGTTGATTTTGTTCCATGAAACGTATTGCAAACGCTCTCACCCAGTATTCATTCATTACAGCATAATCTACATTGT
>SVSB01000005.1 GCA_015064505.1 Oscillospiraceae bacterium | reverse complement strand
TAAGAACTTTACCGATATCCGCAAGTTCAACCTTATGTTCAAGACCTTCCAGGGCGTTACCGAGGACAGCACCAGCCAGATCTACCTCCGCCCCGAGACCGCACAGGGTATTTTCGTTGACTTCAAGTCCATCCAGAGAACCACCCGCAAAAAGATTCCCTTCGGCGTAGGACAGATCGGTAAATCCTTCCGTAACGAGATCACCCCCGGCAACTTCATCTTCCGTATCCGCGAGTTTGAGCAGATGGAGCTTGAGTTCTTCTGCAAGCCTGGAACCGACCTTGAGTGGTTTGATTTCTGGCGCTCTTACTGCCGCGACTGGCTCCTTAACCTTGGTATGAAGGAAGAAAATCTCCGTCTCCGCGACCACGATGCAGACGAGCTTTGCTTCTACTCCAAGGCAACCACCGACTTTGAGTTCCTTTTCCCCTTTGGATGGGGCGAGCTTTGGGGCGTTGCCGACAGAACCGATTACGACCTTACCCAGCACGCTAATCACAGCGGCGAGGCTATGGAATACTTTGATCCCGAGACCAACGAAAAGTACGTTCCCTACGTAATCGAGCCCTCCCTCGGTGCTGACCGCGCCGCCCTTGCTTTCCTTTGCGACGCATACGACGAGGAGACCATCGGTGAAGGCGACGTTCGTACCGTTCTTCGTCTCCATCCCGCTCTTGCTCCCTATAAGTGCGCTATCCTTCCTCTTTCCAAGAAGCTTTCCGGCCCCGCTACCGAGCTTTACGAAAAGCTTTCCCACGACTTTAACTGCGAGTTTGACGAGACCGGCTCCATCGGAAAGAGATATCGCCGTCAGGACGAGATCGGAACCCCCTTCTGCATTACCTTCGACTTTGAGTCTCTTGAGGACGGTTGCGTAACCGTTCGCGACAGAGACACCATGGAGCAGGTTCGCATGCCCATGGATCAGCTTAAGGCTTATATCGCAGAAAAGGTAGATTTCTGATAACAGCTTTATAAACCGAGCATATAATACCGTGAGGTGATTATATGCTTAACGAAAAAGAATACGACCGCGTCGCCGCCGTGACCTATGCAAAAAAATGGGCCTTATCAAGAAATCCCCTTTTTACAGATTATGCAGGGATCGGCGGCGATTGCACAAGCTTTGCTTCCCAATGCGTTCTTGCGGGCAGCTGCATTATGAATTTTGCTCCTACGTTTGGTTGGTATTATATCAATTCGGAGCGACGAACAGCCTCATGGACAGGCGTTGAATTTTTCTATGACTTTATGATCAATAACCGCAACGAAGGTCCGTTTGCCGTTTCCGCTCCTCTTTCAGCCGCCAAGGTAGGCGACGTGATACAGCTTGCAAAGGAAAACGATTGGTATCATACCCTCGTGGTTACTAAGATCGAGAACCAAAGAGTTTTCGTAACCGCTCATACGATAGACGTTATCGACCGTCCTCTCGACGAATACGATTACGAGGAAGCAAGGCTTATACACTTTATTGGAGTCAGATACAAAAACGAGTCCAGCTGTTTTGCACCGCTTCTTGAGGGAACGGAGCTGAGACTCTAAAAAGAAAGGCACTGAAATGATAGATCTGCTTGACCTTCAAAAAACATTTATCGACCGCCACCTCCATCCCGGAGGAATAGCCGTGGACTTTACCATGGGTAACGGATACGACACCGCATTTCTTGCCGACAGAGTCGGTGAGAACGGGAAGGTATTTGCATTTGATATTCAGCAAAAGGCTTTGGATTCCACCAGGGCGCGTCTTGAATCTCTTGGTCTTGCAGATAGATGCACGCTGATCCTTGATTCCCATTCCAACGCGGAAAAATACGTAGACGGTCAGTTCAATGCAGGAATGTTCAACCTTGGTTGGCTTCCTGGCTCCGGAGACAAGAGCGTCACCACGAAAAGAGAGACCACTCTTCCTGCCGTACGCTACGCCGTATCTCATCTCGCTGCCGACGGAATATTACTCATCGCCATCTATCCGGGACACGAGGAGGGTGATGCCGAGGGCAAGGAGGTCTGCGATTATCTCTCGTCTCTCGACAGACGCGTTCTTTGCGTAACGCAGGTGAAGATACTGAATTCACCCTCTTCACCGTATTTTATGATAATTGAGAAGAAGGAGGAGCGTAAATGAATAATAACAGAGCTCCAAAAAACAACGGTACTCCACCTCCGCGCAGAACCTCGCCGCAACGTCCTCAGCAGAGCGCCGGAAATCCTTCACCACACGTGAGACCTTCCGATCCCAACGCACGAAAAACCGCCCCAAACACGGCAAATAACTCGCCGCGTCCCCAAAGACCTTACGGAAACGACGTTGCGGAGCTTTCAAGCAGAAGGCGCTATATTGCAGAAAAAAAGAGCGCAAGACGCGCTGGCATTATAGCCTTCTTTACCGTATTCCTTTCTCTTTGCCTTATCACGGCGGGAATATTCGCTCTTCTTATAAATAAGGGGCAGGACACCGGCGCGAATGACTTTATGATCATGAATATCGAGGGCTCACCAAAGGTTGAGATCCCCATGTCGGAAGCTTATCAGAACGAGATGCTTTATATCGACTTTTCCGCAGTAGCAAAGCTTTGCGGATTTTCCGCCGTAGGCGATGCAAGCGGCATTACCTACGCCTTTACATCCTCTTCGGGAATTGATCAGTACATTACCTTCCGATTCGACAGCAACTCCGTAACGGTTAACGGACACGATGTAACTATGGAAGGAATCGCCTTTATGAAGGACGAGGTGCTGAGAATACCCTTCAGCTTCATCGACGCCAACATCAGCGGTCTCGTAGCCGAGGTAGACGAAAAAGAGCGCACCGTTACGATAACGAGAGAGAAAATGACGGGCAGCCGCCCGGATGATCCCAAATACGAAGAGATCGTCCTTCTGCTGCAGCCCGAGATCCCCGTAACCTCTCCCTTTGAAGGAGAGGAAGACGTTCCCGATCCCATGGACGTTGAGTTCATTTCCGATCTTTCCGAATACGAGCAGTACATGAATCCCGCAGACAGAGATGCTTATCTTATACTGATAAACAAAGAAAATCCTGTAGACCATACCTTCGGACCGGACGATCTTGAGTACGTTCCGCAGAAGTACGCCGTTTACAGCGGTGAATATCAGGCCACAATGCGCGCCATCGCAGCCAAGGCGCTTACAGCTATGCTCACAGAGGCCGAAAATTACGGCATAAACGACGTTAAAGTTACTCTTGCTTACCGTAACTACTGGACGCAGAATTGGCTCTATACGGGCTATATTGACGAGGAAATGGCAAAGGGCCTTTCGAGGGAACAGGCCGAGGAGATAGTAAAGACCTACTCCGCGCCTCCCGGCTGCAGTGAGCATCAATCCGGACTTGGCGCCGATATGCACAACGTATATTTCCAAACGGATAAAGAGCTTGAGGACTTTGAATATACTGAAGCTTACAAGTGGCTTAAGGATAACTGCTGGAAGTTCGGATTCGTTGTCCGTTTCCCCAAAGGAAAAGAGCATATCACGGGCTTCCAATTCGAATGCTGGCACTACCGATTCGTCGGCAGATATCACGCATATCAGATGTACACCCAGGACCTTTGTCTTGAAGAATATCTGCAAAAGCTTGCAAGCGAAAACTGAATTTTTAACAGACCTGAATAAATAACAAGAAAGGAAGGCGTTGCCTTCCTTTCTTGTTATTTAAACAAACTTCCGAAAAGCTCAAACAGCTTGAATCTGTACTCGTATTTTCCGCTACGATCGTTTATTATGGTTTCATAATCGTCCTTCGAAAGCCCTGCGGCTATATAGGCTTCCTCCCCCTTTGCAATATCAAGACATAGGGGCGGAAACAGCACGCACCACCAATTTTTTCCGTCACCGTTGCCGAGAACAACTTTCAAAGAACTGTATGTTCCGGCAGGCAACGTAACGTTATCGTATACCCTATTCGGATAGTATTCCTTTTCAAATAAGATCCTTGCATCGTAATCAGCTCCGATCTCGTCAAGATAATCGTTGCAAAAGTCCTCAATATCCTCTTTCATATTTTCAATACGCGTTTCAGCCTCTACGGAGTTTTTGCTTACGGATAGTGCTTCTGAATATTCTTTCAGCAAAGCATCCCTTAACTGCAGCTTGATCCTCTGATCCTCTTCCGCATCCGATTCAGCCAAAATATGCAGTCTTATGAAACCGTCACGGAAATCAGCGGCAGAAAATGATACAAAACCAATGGAAATAACTAAAAAAACAATGCATACAACAAATAATTTCTTCATATCGATCCTCCGATCGATAAAGTATTTACCTGTTGTATGCATTTTATTCGTTTATTTTACGAAATCGAATTCAAAATCGTAAATATTTACGGTATCACCGTCGCTGATTCCCTTTTCCTCAAGCATTTTGATAATGCCGGATTTAATAAGCATACGCTGGAAGTAGGCAACGGACTCTCTGTCGTCAAAATTGATACGTCCCATAAAGTTATAAAGCCAGTCGCCCTCAACGAAGAATACATTATTATCCCTCGTTACGGTGGTGTCCGCGGCGGTCTTAAGGATCTCCTCTTCCTCCACGTAGTCGGGCTCGTATTTTATCATGGGAGGAAGCTTTTCAAGCTCATCGGCGCAAATACGCACCAGCTTATCAAGGCCCTCACCTGTAACGGCACTGACCTCGATATACTCGTATCCGAGGTCGGCTACGTACTTTTTAAACGGTTCGGTATCAATATCGGGGGTGAGCGCGTCTATCTTATTACCGACCACGATCTGCTTTCTTTCCATAAGCTCGGGGCTGAACTTTGCAAGCTCCGCGTTGATTATATCAAGATCCTCAATGGGATCTCTGCCCTCTGTGCTGGCAATATCAACTACGTGCAGAAGCAAGCGGCACCTTTCAACGTGGCGAAGAAAAGCAAGTCCAAGTCCAAGACCGTCTGAAGCTCCCGAAATAAGTCCGGGCACGTCCGCGCAGACGAATCCTCTGCCCTCACCAACGGAAACTACACCCAGATTGGGAGAAAGGGTCGTGAAGTGATAAGCCGCAATTTTAGGCTTTGCGGAGCTTATGCGCGAAAGAACGGATGATTTACCAACGCTGGGAAGACCGATAAGTCCAACGTCAGCAAGCATCTTAAGCTCAAGGGTAAGCTCTCTTTCTTCGCCCTTGGTGCCGTTCTTTGCAAAGCGCGGTATCTGTCTTGTGGGAGTTGCGAAGTGACGGTTGCCCCAACCGCCTTTACCGCCGCGGCAGATGATCTTTTCCTCCCCTGCAGAGATATCGCAAAGCAGCTTTCCCGTTTCCTTATCCTTGATAAGAGTTCCGGGAGGAACGGGAATACGCACGTCCTCGCCGTTTTTACCGTGCATCTTGCCGCCCATGCCGTTGCCGCCGTTTTCGGCAACGAACTTACGCTTATATCTGAAGGAAAGCAGAGTGTTGGAGCCTTCATCGGCGTAAAAGACGATATTGCCGCCTCTGCCGCCGTCACCGCCGTCGGGTCCGCCGTTCGGTACGTACTTTTCGCGGCGGAAGGAGATAGCGCCGTTACCGCCGTTACCTGCCTTTGCATATATGGTTATAAGGTCTATGAACATCGTCAGTCCTCCTTATCTCCTCTTTCGCGCACGACTATCTTTATGGGAGTACCCTTAAAGCCAAAGGTCTCGCGAATTCGGTTTTCAAGATATCGTTGATAAGAGAAGTGGAAAAGCTCTGCATCATTGCAGAAATATACGAACGTGGGAGGTTGAACGCCGGACTGAGTAACGTAATAGATCTTCAGTCTCTTACCCTTATCGGAGGGAGGCTGATGACGGGCTTCCGCATCATTCTGCATATCGTTAAGCAGACCCGTGGTGATCCTGGTCTTTGCCTGATTGTCAACGTATACTATCTGCTTGAAGAGCTCGTTATACATTCTCTGCCCCGTAAGAGCGGAAACGAAGATAATGGGCGCGTAGGTCATATAGGAAAGAGAATCGTATATCTTCTTTTCAAACTCGCGGACGGTCTTATTATCCTTTGTAACGAGATCCCATTTATTGAGCAGGATAATGCAAGCCTTGCCTGCCTCGTGTGCTATACCCGCAATCTTCTCGTCCTGGTCGGTAATCCCCTCGTTAGCGTCAATAACGATCAAGCATACGTCTGCACGCTCAACGGCGGCTTTGGCTCTCAGAACGGAAAAATGCTCTATTCTGTCCTCTATCTTGCTCTGTCTGCGTATTCCTGCAGTATCAATGAAGTTAAACTTGCCGTACTCGTTCTCAAGATAAGAGTCAACGGCGTCTCGGGTGGTTCCGGGAATATTGGAAACGATATGTCTCTCTGCACCGACAACGCGGTTAACGATAGAGCTTTTGCCCGCGTTGGGCTTGCCGATAACCGCAACGTTGATAACGTCATCGTCCTGCTCTTCCTCAGCCTCGAAGGGGCAAAGCTCAAAGGCGAGATCAAGCAGGTCTCCCGTGCCGCTTCCGTGAATGGAGGAAAGGGCGATAACGTCCTCGCCGATACCAAGCTCGTAAAACTCGTAAAACTCCGCAGGCAACGCGCCAACGGAATCAACCTTGTTTACAACGGTAATTATAGGTTTATTGGAACGCTTGAGCATAAGAGCGATCTCGCGATCGTCCGCAAGCAGACCGCTGCGCACGTCGCACATAAAAAAGATAACGTCGGCAGAGGCAATAGCAAGCTCGGACTGAAGGCGCATCTGCTTGAGAATAACGTCCTCGGATTTCGGCTCGATTCCACCGGTATCAATAATAACGAACTTTTTATTCAGCCACTCGCCCTCGCCGTAAATGCGGTCGCGGGTAACGCCGGGAACGTCCTCAACGATGGAGCGGCGCTCGCCGATTAGCTTATTAAAAAGAGTACTCTTGCCCACGTTGGGGCGTCCTACTATAGCAAAAACAGGTTTTCCCATTATATCACATCCTTATTCGATGGAAAACACATCGGTAAAATATTCATCGGTCGTATCATTGGGGATCTTAAACAGGACGTAACCGCCCTGAAGCTTTGCAAGCTCGACACAAACCGTAGCTCCGTCATCGGCAAAAAAAACGGGAGGATACATATCGTAATCAACACGGTACTGAACCAGTGCTTCCGCAATATCCGAAGCGCTGACTTCAATCCCATCCGAAATACGCTCGAATTTTCCGGAAGCGATCCCGGCCTTCAGCTTTTCGAGGTCGCTTATAAGAGCATTGCCGTAAAGAACTTCGCCCGTCTGCAGATCAACGTTAAGGGTGGAATAAGCTCTATCGGGAGTTTCATCTCCGCCGGAGCCAAACACCTCTATATTGGCAAAAAACGCAACGGAAAGATACCTACCATCAAGAAAATATGTCTTGCAATCGGAAATGGTAAATTCTATTTCAGCACCGTCTCTTACCATTGCGGCCGCGCCGGGAACGCTGCGCTTAAAGAGATTTGCGCAAGCAGCTTCGATCTCGCGATTGATGGTATCTGCAAGACTCCCGTTTCCTTCAATGGTAACGAGAGGATAAAGGAGCTGCTTAAAGCTCGTGGCACTTGATCCTATCTGCTCTCTGCGCGACGTAAGCTCCACGTGAGGAACAGTAGGTACGGGAGCGACCGTAGTAACGGCATCGGTGATTGACGTATCGTCGGTGGTTACAATGCCGTCAGTAGTATCTTCAGTCTGCCCGCCGTTCCTGCCACCGCAGGACGAAATCACAAGAGCAGACGCCAAAATCAAAAGCTGTAATACTATTTTTTTCAATCCTACTCCTTTCCAACTATGCGGCGAACAAGCTCCCCCGCTCCGTCACAGGCCGATATTTTAACGCCGAGAGCATCGGAAAGCTCGGCGGGAAACATACCGCACAGAAAATCGCCAACGCCCGTACGGAGAGAATTTGCGGGGATAAACAGCTCGTCTCCAAGCTTTTTATCCTTAAGGGCAGCAAGCATATCCTTTCCCGTCAGAAGACCGGAAACGGTAATATTCTTTCCGAAGGTCAGATTCTCTATAGGGTAGACAAAGCAACGCAATTTTTTAAACTTGCTTTCAAGCCGCTCTGCCATCTGCTTCATCATGGGATAAGCCGCAAAGCCCGTTGCAATGCTAACGCTTCTTTCGCAGTTAAGCTCAAAGCCGTCCTCGTCAAGGCAATCAAGTGCGTAGGAAGCGTCCTCCATAAACATAGTGCACATTCCAACGCCGTTCTCAAGCTGCGGATACCCATCGTAAAACGCTTCGTCCCTAAATTCCCTGCCGCATCGGATATAAAACTCGTCGGAAGCAAAGAACGTGCGCTCTCCGTACGTTTGGTTCATATATTGACCGAAGCGCTCAACCTCGTCAATGCAAGCCTCGCATTCCTCGGCCGTAAACGGATCCAGAGGATAAAGTCCCTCCCTATGATCCGTAAGTCCTGCAGGTACCACGGAAACGCTGTGAAGCTTCGGCTTGATGCAGGCAAGATCGTGTAAGGTTCTCTCCAATGCTTTTCCGTCGTTTACTCCCTTACAAAGCACTATCTGGGCGTTCACCTCGATATTTGCGGCTGTAAGTCTGGGAATATAGGAAAGCACCTCCCCTGCCCTCTTGTTCTTCATCATCTTAACGCGAAGCTCGGGATCAGTTGTGTGGATGGAAATATTGACCGGAGAAAGATGCATTTCTATAATGCGGTCTATATCCCTGTCCTCAAGATTAGTAAGTGTAACGTAGTTGCCGTGCAAAAAGGAAAGACGTTCGTCATCATCCTTAAAATAGAGGGTATCACGCATGCCTTTGGGCATTTGATCGATAAAGCAAAAGATGCATTTATTCTTGCAGGTCTTTTTCTTATCCATCAAGGGCGTTTCAAAATCAAGACCGATATCATCGTACTCGTCTTTTTTGATCTCTGCAATAAGCTCGGCGCCATCTCTTACGAAAACAAGACGAACCAACCGTTCCGTCAGATAAAAACGGTAATCAAGCACGTCTCTTATCTCGTGTCCGTTTACGGAAACAAGAACGTCCCCCACGCGAATTCCTTTACGCGCAGCAAGAGATCCCATTTCAACCGAAAAGACTTTAACCATCGCCAATCTCCTTGCATGCATAATGATACAGAATATATTAAACCACATTTCTTCAAAAACTGCAAGAGTAAAAACAAAAAAAGCGTTTTGCTGTTTACATTTTATTCAATTTGAGTTATACTGTTTAAAAACGGAGGTGCAATATGGAACATACAATTAAGCTGATAAATGAAGCTGTTGACAAATACAAGGACAGTATTTTGGAAACGGAACGTTATATATGGAACAATCCCGAAACCGGTTTTAAAGAATGGAAAACAGACGCACATCTTAAAGAAAAATACCGCGCGCTTGGATACGAGCTTCACGAGGCGGGTAATATTCCCGGATTTTACGTGGACATAGACACGGGCAGAGAGGGCCCTTGCGTTCTCGTGCTTGGAGAAATGGACTCCGTAATTTGCCCCGAGCATCCCGAAGCGGATAAGGAAACGGGCGCGGTCCACTCCTGCGGACACAACACCCACAGCGCCGCTCTTTACGGAATAGCCGCCGCTCTTACGGAGGACGGGATCCTTGACGGTCTTTGCGGAAAGATTAAGCTTTGCGCAGTACCCGCAGAGGAGCTTCTTGAGATCGAATACCGTTCCGAGCTGAAAAAGCAAGGAGTTATAAAATATTTCGGCGGAAAGAGCGAATTTCTCCACAGAGGTTATTTTGACGGCGTTGATATGGCGTTTATGGTGCACGCGGGCGGTCGCTTCGGAGTTCGCAACGGTTATCATATCGGCTGTATTGCAAAAAAGATCATCTATAAAGGCAAGGCTGCTCACGCCGGCGGAGCTCCCCACGCAGGAAGAAACGCACTTTACGCCGCAACCTGCGGACTGAACGCAGTAAACGCTATCCGCGAAACGTTCCTTAATATGGACTATATCCGCGTACATCCCATTATGACCGCAGGAGGCACCATGGTAAACGCCATCCCCTCCGAAGCAAAGATCGAAAGCTACGTTCGCGGAAAAACCTTTGACGCAATAAAGAAGGTAAACCGCAAGGTAAATCAAGCTCTCGTGGGGGCCGCACTCTCCATCGGAACCAATATCGAGATCATTGATTATCCCGGATACTCCCCCACCCTTCAGGATGCAAATCTCGGAAACGCCTTTGCGGAAGCGGCGGCACAGATAATCCCACAGCACGAATTCCGTGTTTACGGCGGAGTTGCCACGGGCAGCACCGATATGGGAGATCTTTCCTGCCTTATGCCCGTTCAACACGCGGAAGCGGGCGGAGCCAGAGGAACGGGCCACGGTATGGACTATTATATCGTCGATCCCGTTGCCGCTTGCGTTGACAGCGCAAAGCTCCAGATAATGCTTTTGCATATTCTCCTCAATAATAACGGAGAAAGAGCAAAGCAGATAATCTCCGAATACAAGCCCGAATTTGCAAGCAAGGAAGAATTCCTGCAATTCATTGACTCCCTCAATGACAGCGGCGACCGCATTGAATATCTTGAAGACGGCACCGCAAAGGTAAGAATAGACAAATAAGAGAAAAGCCCCCGAGCATCGCCGCTCGGGGGCTTTTTAACTTATTAAAACTCGTAAGCCTTGATTACTTCATCAATAGCGGTGAGCTTAGCAACAACGTCAGCGCTGAGCTTTCCGTTGATCTCAAAGAGCGTATATGCGTTATCGCCCTTGGAGCCGTTTGCCATATTTTCGATGTTAAGTCCAACCTCGGAAATTGCGGCAGTAAGCTTAGCAAGCACGGCGGGAACGTTCTTATGCATTACGCCGAGCCTGTGGAAGCCGCTTGCGGGAATGGAAACGTTGGGGAAGTTTACGCTGTTCTTGATATTTCCGTATTCAAGGAAGTCCACAAGCTCGTGGGCAGCCATAACAGCGCAGTTATCCTCGCTCTCCGCAGTAGAAGCGCCAAGGTGAGGAATTGCAACGATACCGGGAACGTTGATAGACTCTTCGGTGGGGAAATCGGTGATGTACTTCGCAACCTTACCGGAAGCAAGTGCTTCCTTAAGATCAGCTATATTAACAAGGTCAGCACGGCTGAGGTTGATGATCTTAACGCCGTCCTTCATCATTGCGATGGTATCCTTGTTGATCATATTCTTTGTAGAGGGAGTAGCGGGAACGTGAATGGTGATGTAATCAGCGTTCTTGTAGATCTCCTCGTATGCAGAAGCGCGCTTAACCGCATGAGAAAGAGCCCAAGCGCCTGCAACGCTGATGTATGGGTCGCAACCCATAACGTCCATACCGAGAGCGTCAGCGGCGTTTGCAACGAGACCGCCGATTGCACCAAGACCGATGACGCCAAGGGTCTTACCCGTGATCTCCGTACCGCCGAACTGGGATTTACCCGCCTCAACGGACTTTACAACGTTCTCCTCAAGAGTGTTCGCCCAAGCTATACCGCCAACGATATCGCGGCTTGCAAGCAGAAGAGCAGCAACGGCAAGCTCCTTAACGCCGTTAGCGTTAGCACCGGGAGTGTTGAACACTGCGATACCCGCCTCTGTGCATCTGTCTATCGGAATGTTGTTAACACCTGCGCCGCAACGGGAAATAGCGCGAAGCTCAGGGTTAAACTCCATATCGTGAAGCGCCGCACTGCGGACCATGATCGCGTCGGGAGCATCAATATCAGCACCGACGGTATACTTTGCGCGGTCAAAAACGTCGGTTCCGACCTTCGCAATTTTGTTCATAAGCTTAATGTTATTCATAATAATACCTTATTTCTTGTTTTCCTCTGCAAATTTCTTCATAAATGCTACGAGAGCCTCAACGCCTTCGTAAGGCATTGCGTTGTAAATGGAAGCACGCATACCGCCAACGGAACGGTGACCCTTCAGGTTCTTAAGTCCTGCGGCATCAGCCTCTGCGGCAAACTTCTTATCAAGATCCTTATCGCCGGTAACGAAGGTAACGTTCATCATGGAGCGGGAGGAAGGCTCAACGGGCGCCTTATAATAATCCTGGCTGTCAAGATAATCGTAAAGGAGCTTTGCCTTCTTTTCGTTCAGCTTCTTCATCTCCTCAAGTCCGCCGATGGAAAGAAGATACTTTGCTACGAGACCGCACATATAGATAGAATAGCAAGGAGGAGTGTTGTACATGGAATCGTTCTCTGCGGTATTCTTATAGCTGAATACTGCGGGAGTGAGAGCGTTCTCCTTACCGATAAGGTCCTCGCGGATGATTACGACCGTAACGCCTGCGGGAGCCATGTTTTTCTGAGCGCCTGCATAGATAACGCCGAACTTGGAAATATCAACGGGCTCGGAGAGAATGCAGGAGGACATATCCGCAACCAGAGGAATATCACCCGTATCGGGGATATAATCAAACTTGGTGCCGTAAATAGTGTTGTTGAAGCACATATGAACGTAATCCGCATCAGCACGGAAGCTGTCCTTGGTGGTAGCAGGCACGTGGCAGAAGTTGTCCTCCTCGGAGGTAGCGGCACACACGACGTCGCCGTATTTCTTTGCCTCCTTGAAAGCCTTGCCGGAGAACTGTCCGGAAACTATGTAATCAGCCTTGCCGCTTCCGTTAAGAAGGTTAAGAGGAACCGCAGCAAACTGACCGGAAGCACCGCCCTGCATAAAGAGGATCTTATAATTATCGGGCACGTTAAGAAGGGTTCTGAGATCCTTCTCTGCTGCCTTGATTATTTCATCATATACGGGAGATCGGTGGCTCATCTCCATAACAGACATTCCTGAATCTCCGTAGCAGATAAGCTCCTTCTGAGCCTGCTCAAGCACGGGAAGCGGAAGCATGGAAGGTCCAGCGGAAAAATTGTAAACTCTTTTCATAATAATAGCGCCACGCGCATCCTTTCTAAATAATATTCAATAGTATACCGCTAATAAACGGGTATGTCAATAGTTTAACAAGATATTTTTCGCAAAAACGAAATTTTGAATTTCAAATCTTGCATTTTTCACACGCAAAAGCCGCCATTTGGGGAAATTATCTGCCCTGTGACGTAGGAAGATGAAATTTCCGCAAGAAACAAAACGCATTTTGCAACCTCCTCGGGAGTTCCGAAACGACCCACGGGTATCTCCTCGCAAAGTGCATTACGATCCTCCTCGGTAAGCTCTGCGTTCATATCCGTTTCTATAACTCCGGGACAAACGCAATTAACGAGAACGCCGGACGGTGCAAGCTCTTTTGCTACGGCTTTCGTAAGTCCGATCAGACCCGCCTTTGCCGCACTGTAATGGGTTTCACAGGAAGCACCGTGCTCACCCCACACGGAGGAAACGTTGATTATTCTTCCCTCCCCTTTTCTTATCATATAGGGAGAAAGTCTTTTTATAAGCCGGAAGGGTGCTGTAAGAGATACTGCAAGCATTTTATTCCAATCTTCGTCGGTAATGTCGCAGATAAGCTTCCTTTGGGAGATACCTGCGTTATTTACCAGCACGTCAAAGCCGTCGGGAAAATCGGAAAGAATGCGGCTGAGTACACCGTCGGTATCCACCGTATCGGAAAGATCGCATTTATAGCAGACGGTGCCGTATTTTTCCTTCAGCATACGGGCGTCAACATCGCTTGATCTGTATATGACGGCGGTATCATATCCCGCCTCAGCAAAGGCTTTTACACACGCAAGTCCAATTCCTCGAGTGCCACCGGTTATTAATACTTTCTTCATTTTCCGCTCCTGCAAATTGATATATTGATGATATCATCTTTGAAGAAAGATGTCAATAAAAAAGCGAACTCCGACGTGGATCGGAGTTCCCTTTTTTTACATATCCCTTTCGGCAAGCTCTCGGGGTCTGAAAAGCAACGAAATACACCAGACACCCGCCAGCGCTACCAGGGTGTAAATGATTCTTGCGGCTATCGCGTCCACTCCGCCGCAAATCCACGCCACAGCATCAAACTGGAATATGCCGATACTGCCCCAATTAAGCGCTCCCACAATAGTAAGCACAAGCGCTATTCTGTCAAGTATCATACAAACCTCCGTGTTAAAAATCAGCGACAGTCTTCCATTCAATAATTCGGAAGCGATAAGCCTGATCAAATTGGCAAGCATTGCAGGCCTCCGTTTCTGTTGCCGTTTTTATTTTTTGCTCCAATCGCAATAAATATTCATGGATTTTAAATTTTTAAGTTATCCTTGATTTTTTCAAGAGCCGCCTTCTCAATTCTTGAAACGTAGCTTCGGGAGATCCCCAAAAGCTCCGCTACCTCCCGTTGAGTGCGGGCGCGCCATTTACCAAGCCCGTATCGCAGAATTATTATGGTTCTTTCCCTTTCGCTTAACACGGTATCAATGCACTTTAATGCATTCGCAATATGTATTTTTCTGTCAATGTCCTCGGCTATTGTATCATCCACGGCTATAACGTCTATATAGGTAAGAGGGTTACCCTCCTTATCCATATCGATCGTTTCATTTATGGAAACCTCGCATCCAAGTTTTTTCTGGGAACGAAAGTACATAAGTATCTCGTTTTGTATACATTTTGCACCGTAGGTTGCGAAGCGGGCGCCGTTTGAGTTATCAAATGAGTCTATCGCTTTTATAAGTCCTATGCTTCCCACGGAAACGAGATCCTCCTGATTCGGTGCGCTCATATAGTATTTACGCACGATATGTGCTACGAGCCGCAGATTATGCTCGATAAGCTTTGTGCGCGCCGCCTCGTCTCCGTTTTTCATTTTTTCAAAGCATTCCTCCTCTTCTCTTTGCGGAAGAGGAGGTGGGTAATGCTGTCCGCCCGTAACGCCAAGCAGAACGAAAATATAATTCAACAATCCGATTCCTGCACTCAGTAGCATAGCAAATCTCCGTTTTTTATATATTATATGGCTCTGCTGCTTGTCTTTATTATTAAAAACAAAAAAGCCCGCCGCAAACGCAAAGCGTTGCGGCGAGCTTTTTATCGGTTATTCGCTTATCTTGGAATAATCTGCGTTAAGAGTCTGAAGCTCCTTATTAGCCTTATTCTTATAGGCGTTGTAGATCTGGGTGATAGTGGTAGTCTTGCTCTTTGCAAGATTACCTATAAGGCTTCTGTAGGTACCGATATTGTAGTAAATACCGATATCGTATACTCTGGAAGCAAAGATGATATCAAGCATATCACCGGACTCCTCATCGCGGAAGTGAGATCCAACGAGGGTCTTTTCGTAATACGCGGGAGTCATGATATCCTTGCCGGTTGCGGCGAGATACTCAAGAATATCTGCTACCATCTTCTCGTCCTCAAGGAACAGAGGAACGCAAAGGAACTGACCGTGGAAAGCGCTTACCTGATGACCGTAGTCAGACTGCTGCTCGGAGTACTTGGGGAAAGGAAGGATACCGAAATCGATATCGGAATCTCTGTGCTTGGGAACGGTGGTGAAGAGCGTCATATAGAACATTGCTCTTGCTTCGTCAAACATAGCAAGACGGATGGGATCCCAATCGTTCTGACCGTAGCCGTTCTGATAGTTGATTACGTTCTTATTCTGATAAATCAGCTCGTTGTAATCATCAAAGAGAGAAACGACGGTATCGTTATAAAGAGTGAGAGCGATCTCGTTATTCTCATTCACGGTACAGATGCGCTGAGTAGCACTTGCAAGGATCTGAAGCATGGAGTCGTTCCAGGTGAGAAGACCGAATTTGTCATAGCGGTCCATCTTATCGTCACCGTTAACGTCCTCGGAAACCTGAAGAATCATCTCTGCGAACTTATCGTAAGTCCACTTGTTGTCGTAAACAAGCTTGTAGGGATCGTCGATAGCCTTTGCAAGCTCCTTATTGAAGAGGATGCAGTGAGTGACCTGGTTATCGGTAAGGCTGATATCGCCGGTGGTATAGTACATTTTACCGTGGATGGTCATATCATCGTTTGCCTTCTGGTCCCACCAGGGATTGGTGAGATCAAGGCCCTCAAGGCTGTTAAGGTCCAGGAGGTATCCGTTCAGCGCCGCCTGTGCAACGTCATAAGAGCCGGTCATAGCTGCCTGATAAGTGTAATCAGCTGCAGTATAGGACTTCTTGAGCTGCTGATAGCCGGGGCCGGAGCCGCCTGCGGAACCGAAGGAGAGGTTCGCAGTCTGTTCGATTACAACGTCGTACTTATCGCTTACAGCGGTAAGCCAACGGAAGCGGGAGGAGTTAATTACGTCATCAGCGTCCTCGCTGACCTTAAAGTCGTTCATGTTGGTCATATTACCGGTAACGTGAACGCTGAAGGTAGCTCCGTCATAGGTCTCATCAGAGAAAGCGTACGTAGTATCGGCAGGCTCGGTCACTACGGGAGCGTCGGTAACGGAGGGGTCATCAATCGCGGGAGTGGTGGTTGCGGGAGTGTTGTTTCCGCAAGCAATAAGCGATGGTACGAGCATTACTGCAAGCAGAACGATTGCAACTAATCTTTTCATAGCTTAATACCCTTTCGGTTTCGGACAGCCTCTGCGAGGCTGTCCGATAGATTTTAAAGAAGCTCTGTGGTTCCGTTGATCACGCTGTCAGCAAAGCTGATGAGTCTGTCGTAATATGCTTCGCGCATAGTCTTTGCATCGTCAAGATAAGAGATGAAGAAGGGCGTGGTGTTGAAGTAACCGCTGTCCTTGCGAACTCGTGCGGCAGCCCACTCGTCTTTGAACTGACGGCAGTATGCAATTCCCTCTTCGCCCTTACCGAGACGGATCTTTGCAAGCGCCTGATATACGGGCAGCTCGGGAAGGTGCATATTGGAGAAGAAGTCAACGTAAATACCTTCAATGTACTTGAAGATCTCGTTTGCGTCGTCAGCTCTGTCAAGCTTGATAAGAGTCATTGCCTCGCGGTACTTGGAGGGTACCAGAGGATCCTCGTGCCAAAGTCCGGCACCAAGGTTATCGGGAATTACCTGAGCGATACGAAGCTCGTCGAGAGCGCGGCTGTACTGGCCTTCGTTGTAGAAATCAATACCCTTACCAAGGTGAGCGTTTATGTGCTGCTTTGCAATGATCGTCTCACCGCCCTCGCAAGGGATGTACTCGTGGTTATTAAGGATCCAGAGTGCCTTATCGTAATCACCTGCACGGATAGCGGCACTTGCCCATTCGGTGCAGACGTCGTCGCGGGCAACCTTAATATCGGTTACGTAAGAGCCGATGATCTCCTCGCTCTTCTTTGCATCGTAGCCCATATGATTAAGCAGGTAAGCCTTCTCATAGATAAGCTGATCGCAATCGGGAGCAGCCTCAATAGCGCGGTCAAGCTCTGCCATAGCCTCATCGATCTTGCCCATCTTCCAGAGGTATACGGCACGGCAACGGGCAGCCTCAAAGTTACCGCACTCCTTCCAGAGCTTGTATGCGGCGTCGTATCTTCTGTGGGCGAATTCAAGGCATCCGAGAAGGTACTTAGCGTACTCCTCGTCTCTTCCCATAAGAACGGTCTTTTCCTCGGGTCTTGTGGGGAAGGTGCGATGCATGGGATCTGCAAGCTCGGGCTTGCCGATTATGTAAGCAACTACGGGAGCAAGCTTATCGGTGCGATATGCAGGCAGATCGGCAAGGAGCTGATAAGCCTCGTCTCCAAAGCCTGCGGAAAGCAGATCAACGTAGATATCAAGGCAGGTCTGGCAGGGATCGGAGCAAAGCTTGCCGTAGAACTCCTTCTCGGAGGACTTGCCGCAGATAAACATTGCGTATCTTGCAAGATGATTGAGAGGATCAGCCTCAAGAATAGCCTCAAGGCGCTTAACTGCGCTCTTCTTATTGCCGAGCTTGTAGTCGCAAAGAGCCGCAAGAGGTCCTGCAACGGGATTCTCCTTTGCGTAATTGAGAGCGGTCTCGGCACAGAAGAGACCCATGGTGAAGTCCTTCTTCTTTGCGCCGATGCGCGCTGCCTCGGTCATACCGCAGGAAACGGAGTCTGCAGACCACGCAGCCTTGCGGAAGTTCCATTCAGCATCGTGATCCTTGCCGAGATGCTTCTTTGCAAGACCGCGGAGATAGTACGCTCTGCCGCTCTGATGCTCGGTGTTAAGGCGGTTGGTAACCGCAACGCACTTATCAAGAAGCTCCTCAGCAAGCTCGAAGTTACCGTCGTTTATAGCGCACTCACCGAGAGTTTCGTATGCGGGTGCAAACTCGGGATCAAGCTCGATGGCTCTCTCAAAGTACTTTCTGCAATCCATGGAGGGATCGCGGAACTGCATAAGGTGGATACCGTCCTGATATGCACGGTATGCGGAGTTTTCCTCGTTGGGCATAGGAACCTCGGGGAAGAAAGGAGGAAGGGGATTCTTCACTCTGTTCTTCTTCTCGTATTCAAATACACCCTCAAGAGCTATGCGGTATTCGTTAAGCTCAACTGCGGGGAGATCGATCTCCTCAACCTCACCGGGCTTAAGAGTTACCTTCTTGGAGATAACGTTCTTGCCGCCCACCTCAAGCACGAGAAGTGCATTCTTCACTTCCTCGGTCGTCTGGAGCTTGATCTTTCCGTCGGAAACGTTAACTGCCGCTTTGAGGTTTGCGTAAGTAGGAACGCCGATCTCGGAGATCGGGAACCAGAACTGAGAGAAGTTCTTCGTTTCATAGGGCTCAAGCCAAGAGAAGTCGGGCTGATTGTTGGAGTAAGAGCCTGCCATCAGCTCTGCATACGCACCGTCGGTATCGGTAAGAGCTCTCTCCCAGGACTGGGAAAGCTGGTTGTAAGCCCAGGTAAACATCTTCTTACCGGTGGAGGTGTGATGGTCGGAAACGTGTACTACACCGCACTTCTTTCCGTTATCGTATCCGCCGAAGAAATCGTAATCGGAATCTGCAGAGAAGTAGGAGGTGGAGAACTTGGTATTGAAGTGCTTTCTGATATCCACGCCTCCCTCGGGATAACGGTAGCCGTTGAACATACCGTTTGCGATGGGATAAGTGGTGTGGCTTCTTCTGTAGTGGAAGTTTACGTAGTCAACGTCCGGCGGGAAGAAGATCTCATACTCGGGGTTAACGGGAACTGCTGTGTTCTCCCACCAGAGGAAGGAGTGGCGCATGGGCGTGCGGTTGGAGACCTTCATTCTGGTCTCAAAATAAGCCTTACCGGGATCAAGATGAATACCCACCATACCCTTCATGCGGTCAATGGGATCGTGCTCGGAGAGCCAAACGGTGTATCCGTCGCCATCCTTGACTATCTCGCTGTCAACGGGCATAAAGGTGGAGGGGCGGTGATGGTAGGGCCAGTTAAACTCTACACCGCCGGATATCCATGAGCCCAGAGCTCCGATGAGAGCAGGCTTGATAACGTGCTGACGGTAGAAGAAATCGTAGCCGGTGCGCTTATCCTTGGCGGAGAAGATGCGGCCGCCGATCTCAGGGAGAATAATGAGCTCAAGATACTCATTCTCAAGGCGGATAGCCTCGTACTCCTTATCGATCTTTTCCTTCTGTCTGGTCTTGATAACTACCTTATTGGGATAAGGGTTACCGGTAGAGCGTTGATGCACGCGGTTTTCCGCAAACATGGGCAGCTCTTCGCAAGGGGATTCGGGATAAGTGGGGATAACGATCTTTTCCCTTGCGGCAATGATGCTATTTGCCATTTCTGTTTCTCCTTTACATGATGACGTGGTTTTACACATAACTTAACGATTATATTTTATCAATTTGCCTTAAAGGTGTCAACACCAAATTGACCGTAAAAATTACAGGGATTTTTTATAGGACGTCACGCTTGACAAGTAAGGCAAGAAAATGTTAGCATATACGTACGGAGGAAGCTATGAAGATATACGTATATATTGATCCCGATTACAGAGATTCGCTTTGGGTTTCCCAATCCTACCGCGCTATCTGCGATGAAGCCGCAAAAAAGAAATACACCGTAGCTTTGCTTGATTGCGACAATATTTTTAACACGGATATTGAAGACTATTTCAGCGGAGAAAGCAAGCGCATACTTTTGGTTCTGACAACATCTCTTGAGCATTCGGAGCGGCTTGCGGAGCTTCTTTACAAGCACGACGTACATATGCTGCTCGTAAACCACCAGAATCCCCAAATCAGTGCAAACTGCTCTGCGGTAATGGTTGATTATATCGACGGAATGCGCAAAATAATGGACTATCTTGCCGCTTGCGGAAGAAAGCGCGCCGCACTTTACGGAATAAATCCCAAATCATCCACCGATATGATAAAGCACGATTATTTCAAAAATCTGCAAGGGATGAAATCCGATATACACGCAGAAGAGATCTACTTCAACAAGCGCGGTCTTGAGGAATGCTTCGATTATATGCTTCCGAACGTTGACAGATACGATTGCTTCGTTTGTGCTAACGATATAGTAGCAAGATTCCTTATTAAGAAGCTCGAGATGATAGGCAAAAAAGTGCCCGAAGACATCTTCGTGGCGTCATTCGGAGATTATCTCATTGCGCAAATGGGAGATCCGCCCCTTACCACCGTCACGGTAGATCACGGAGAGCTTGGCAGACAGGCGGTATTTGCATACAATTTTCTTCGCAAGACAGACAGCGACATTTATATGACCGCAAAAGTGCCCTCAACCCTGAAGATCCGCCGCTCCACTGCGGATATGGTTCCCGCGCTTCCCTCCTCCGGCAGATACGTGCCCGCCGCCACGGAAAAGGTGCTTGACTTTTTGAACGACGTGGCAAGCAAAACCATCCTTGCCGTTGAAAGAATGCTCGCCTCCTGCGATAAGCTGGATCTGCAGATTATAAGCGGTCTGCTGAACAAGATCCCGTACAGCAAAATGGCGGCGGGTCTGTTCATATCCGAAAACGTTATCTTCTACCGCATAAAAAGGCTCGTGAAGATCGCAGACGTTCAAAACAAGGAACAGCTCATTACGCTTATAAGCTCTCATCTCTCTCAAAAGCAGATCTCCGAATATATAGAAGCCGATTCAATGAAGCAATAAAGAAAGGGCGCTCCGCCAAATGGGTGATGTTCTTATCGGAAAAATAAGATAGGGGTATGGGCGCAGCCCGATACATTTGTAAAACAAATGCGAAACTGGCGATAAATAATAAAGAGAGTTAACGGTTTTTAAGCCATTAACTCTCTTTTTCTGCTTTGTGAAGTTTTTGCTGACGCAAAAGTGAAGTTGTGCCAGGCACAGTGAAGTTGTTCGCCACGGGCTCACAGTGAAGTTAAGTTTGCCTTTACTTCGCCGCAAGGCGAAACTTCATTCACGAAGTGAACTTCACTATCGAAGATAACTTCACTTGCCCGAAGGGCAAACTTAGTTTTAGCGTGTTCTCCGTTAAGGAGAACACGCTAAAAGCGGAGCGCCCTTTTTTTCAGCTAAACAGCCAATCGGAATTTTTACTTTCGATATTGAAGCCGCTCAATGCGGTCTCAACGTTCACTGCAAGCACAACCAACTCCGCAGTAGGAGGCGTGTAAGTTTTCTTAATGTTTTCCATATTCAACCTCCTTATCCGATAGTCTTGAAATAGGTTCTTGCGGAAACGCTGTAACGGTACAGTCTGCGTGCGAGCAAAGCGATCTCGGAAAGCTCTTCGCCGTCCATATCGTTCTGCATCTCGTATACGAAGCTGTCAACGCTGTAGATCACCTGCTGGCACATCTCACTTCCGCGGTAAACGTTTGCGTAAACCCCGCTTACAAAATGCAGAGGGGAGATAGCATCGCTGTAAACGATATATTCTCCGTCTCCAACAGCTTCAAAATCATCGGAATCGTACTGTATTCCGTCAACGGAGACCATGAGATCGGAAAGGTCGTCAGCCTTGAATCTGAAGAATACCTTTACAACGGAATCAAATCTGACTCCAACGGAAACGAACTCAACTCCGTTATCGGAGTATTTCGTGATGGATGCGGCGTTGACGGATGAGTCAAGCACGGAAAAGCTCGATGCGGTGGTAATACCCTCGTTTGCAAGAGGTACGTCTTCGGAAACGTAATCCTTATAATTCTGTGCCGCTGCGCCGTATTCAAGGATATCGGCAACGAGACGGTCAAGAGTTGATTTCGTAGCGGCGCTTACGCCAAGCTCGGTATCGGAGCTGTTAAGCAGATAATCGCAATAGCCGCGAACCGTCCAATCGCTTACGGTGTCAACGACATTGCCGTCAACCACAAGCTCCATCTTGATCTTTACGGTCATACCGTGAGGAGGCATATTGGGCATTACGAAGCGGTAAAGACCTGCCGTCTCATCGTAGGTACCGTTTGCAACGTACTCTTCTCCGGCAAGGGTAAACTTAACGGTTGCGTTCTCCACGCCGTCCTTAAGCTCTGCAAATGCATTGACCTTGAGATCAACTCCAACGGTGATGCTTGCGTGAGTGATGCTTCCCTTTTCAGCCATATCGGCGATCTTAAGATAAACTCCGTTTTCCTCGGAGCGGTAAAGTCCGTCTCCGTCGGAAATATAACCCATATGCGCAAAGCTGATGGAATGATCCTCTGCGGTTGAGAATCTGTTGCTGTTTGGCTCGAAGAGATACGCAATAAGGTATGCATCGCAGTTATTCATGGTAACGGCGTATGCACCGTTCTCGAAGGTTACGTTTTCTGCAGCACCGATGGCGGTATTTGCGTATCCGCCGCTGTACTTGCGAAGGTTAAGAGTAGAGCCGGGAGCAAGCTTTACGTAGGGTATGCCCTGCATATCAAGAACCGCAAGGATATTATCTATATTCTCAATATCGGGAGAAAAAACGTAAGCCGTGGGGAGAACGATCATATTGGAAAGAGTATCGATAAGATTAAACGCCTTGGTACCGTTCTTATCCTTCCATTCGCCGGAGGCATAGATGGTGGGACGGTCGCCAATCGCCTTGCTGATTCCGCTTGATGAATGAGTAATTGCCATCACGTGATCGGGATCGTAATCGGTGATAGCGGCAATCCGCCTGCGGGCGGCGTAGACGTTTTCCGCAAGAGCGCCGTCGTACTCGATAACCTCTGCAATAAGTCCCTTAAGCGCCTGCTCGATACCGAATACCGCTCTCTCGTATCTTCCCGTTCCCGTCCAGATACGCATGGTTTCAACAAGGAAGCCGTAAGCGCCGCGCACGGAGGGGTAGGTGGAAGAAGTATTGGGAACGGTGGATCCGGAATAATAGATGCTACCGCGAAGACCTACCTCCTTGGTGCGCTCTATAACGTCCATCATGATCTTATTGCCAAGGATCTCGTTTGCATCAAAGCTACCTTCCTTAAGAACGCCGCCGTAATATAAAGGCGAGTTGAAGTTGCTTGAATAGCGGATACAAATATCGTCCAGATTTTCAACGGAAAGATCCGTGGGATCGATCTCGGAATTACCTGAATCCTCATGGCAGTCGATGGTAACGGTGGGCATAAAGCTCTTGAATACGTATACCTGATTTGCGGAGGACTCGATAAACAAAGCAAGGAGATCGCGGTTGGGGTTAACACCGCTTTCCGTAAGTCTCTTGAAACGCTGGAAGTTATCAACCTCCACGGAGGGCATAATAACTATAGCACCGATCTTTTCAAGAACCTCTTTGCCGTAATCGCCGCAAAGATCCTTGGAGAATACGAGAGTTCCTTCGGGTCCTGCGGGCTCGTTACCGTGCTTACCTCCCGTGATCATAACGATCTCGCGCTCACCCTTGGAGCGGATGTAAGCCGCCGCATCGTCAAAGCTCATACCGCTGATTGCGTCGTTGGTGAATATAAGCACGGGCGTTCTGTTGCCCATTGCACTTTCCTTGAAGGGATAATATACGTAAAGGTGGTCACAGCTCTCGCCAAGCTTATCAACGTATGCGCAGAGAGCTTCGTTATTCATAAAGGTGCGTACGCTGTTCTCCAAATCAAACGTGGGTGTGTCGAATCCGTTATAGCCGATAAGACCCTCGGTTCCGAACAGAGCCATTACCTCATCGGTCAGGTTAGAGGAAATGTTCTCGGACCAGGAGTTCTCAACGTAAGGAGCAAGAGGAAGATCATAGGAGGCAGTTGCTGCCTTGCCGTTTACGTAGAAATACTTAATACGGTAATCGTCCGCTCCGCTGCCGTAGTATACCTTACAGCTGTAAAGCCCGGGGGCAAGATCCGCTTCGATATAAGCCTTTCCGTCTTCGGTTCCCGAGGTGTAATCCGTAAGCTTAGTGCCACCGGTATAAACTCCGCTGCGAAGAACGATAAGAGGCTGAGTGCCGTTCTTATCAGGGTTATAATAGTAAATGCGAACCTTGGTGGTATCGTAGCGGTCGGAATACTTAACGGAATAGGTTATATTTGCTCCGACCTGCTTTTCCATCGTTTCATCATCAACGGGAGTATATTCGAGAACTCCAGAAGAAGCGGCATCCGCAACCGTAAGATAAGTCTGGTTTGCAACGGGGGATCCGGAGATTATGAGCTTGAGATTACCGCTAAAGGAATCGGCAGTTATGGATGCAGAAGCAGGAATAATAACGGTGCCGCCGCCGGTAAGAGTGCTAACGGTAAGATTACCGCCAACCTGAAGCTCCTTTGCGCCCGTGAGATCAACGACGCATTTATCGGTAACGGAACCGATCTTGCCGCTCTTCACGGTTAGAGTTCCCGTTGCACCGTTCATCTTAACTGCACCCGCAACGTCAGCTCCGTCAACGAGAACGGAAGCACTGCCAACCGTGCCCGTATTGGTACCAACTATACCGTAATACTCGGAAGAAGTATAGTAACCGATCTTACCGCCGTAAGCCTCGGTAGTAGCCTTGCCGGTTACATTACCGCTTCTGGCGGCAGCAGTAAAGTTGACCTTGACCTCGCCGCCGTAAATAATAGCGGTGGAGTCGCCATCTACTGAGCCGGAATATCCTGCGGCGTATACGTTGCCGGGGTAATAAACGTTATCCTTGATAATAACCTTTACGTTACCCTTTACGCTACCTGCAGAAGAACCGGCAGATATAATATTAGACGCATCGGTTGGTCTGATAAAGGATGCATTCTCCGCAACGGTGATAACGATTCCCTTATCCCCTGCGGTTACGTTGGTTTTGCCCGCAACTCCGTAGCATCCGCCGAAAACGTGCCTTGAAAGCTGTGCAGAGCCGTAAATATCTATTGCTATGTTTCCTTTAAAGGTAATGCCGCCGTAATAGGAAGCGCCGTATACGTTATACGCAACCTTGGCGTTGCCGTGGATGTCAAGATCAACGTCACCGGTAAAGGTGCAGGAGCTTCCCGATACGCCGTAAATACCGCCGACAACAAGGTAAGTCTCGCCGCCGCTGATATCAACCTTGGCGTTGCCGGTAAAGTTACCGAAACGTCCGCCGCCGCTTATAACGTTAACAACCTTACCGCCCGTCATAATAACGGTGGGATCTCCGTTGAACGTACCCGTGTAGCTTCCGCCGTATACGTTCTGCCAGGTTCCGCTCTTAACTGTTATAACGGGCTTATGACCCGTGCCGTTATTAGCGCCCGAAAAACCGCCGAAAACGTTTGTATATTTAGACTCACTGCTTGCAACCGTGGTAATTCCCTCACCCAAGGTAAGAGAATTACCGCGGGCATAGATGTTTCCGTAAATACCCGTTGCGGTATGCTTCATAGTAATGTTCTCTATGGTAAGAGTGGAATACAAATTAAGAGTTCTGCCAACGCCGAAATACGCGCCGTTGGTTTTTGCATAGTCCACTCCGCCGTACACAGAGGTTATAACAAGAGGCTTTGCGGGAAGATCCACCGCGCTTCCGGTAGGATGATCCACGGGCCCGCGCACAACGACGGTACCTCCCGTTGCGGGCAATGCCGCTGCAGCCTCAGCAATCGTTGCATAGGTATCCCCCTCGCCGCCGATGAAAACCACGTCATCCGCGGCAGAAGCGCCCATAACGAACAAAGGCAAAAGCATCACTATACACAAAACGAATACAAACAAGATTTTTTTCATAATTTACCTCCTATTATGAGATACGTAATAATTTTAACACCACATAGCGATTCTATCAAGGTATAATTTGATTCAAAACGGTACTTTTCGGTAAAGTATTTACTTAAACATCTTGAATATGACTTAAATTTCTGTTAAAATGCTTTTGAGGTGATTTTATGGCAAAGATGTACGTCAATCTTAAAACCATGACGAGAGGCCTTGCTTTTTTCAACGTTTCCTGCATAAAACAAAATATTCCTGAAATCGAGCTGCGCGAATTTACAAACAAACCAAGGCAGGCGCACGGCATTCTGTATATAGCGTGCAAAACTGCAGTTTTCACCACGGAGGACGGGTTAAGACATACATTTAAAAGAGGAAACCTCGTATACTTACCCAAAGGTCTGAAATACACTGCTTTCCTTTCGGGCGGTTCTTTATCCGATTTCACTTCCCTTCAGCTATATTATCATCTCCTTGATAAAAGAGGAAACGACTATTATATTTCTGACCAGCCTACGTGCCTTACTGAAAATACTCCGGATACCATAATCGGCAATTTGATAGATATGGCGTATGAGACCGTAAACTCTGAGTATCCCACTTTTACAATCAACAAGCTGTTTTTCGAAATGATGGAGACCGTAGCAAAGCTGATGTGGCTCCCCGATATATCGGAAAGCGGAAATAAGGTAATACCCGCAATTTATTATCTATCACTTCATCTTAACGACGATATCCCCGTTCCCTACCTTGCAAAACTGTGTATGATGAGCGAAAGCTCATTTCGCCGCGAATTTGAAGCGGCAACGGGCAAATCTCCCGCGCTGTATAAATCAACGCTTAAGATATCGAAGGCAAAAGAGCTAATAAGAATGGACCCGACCATTTCAACCGCAACCCTCGTTGAGGAGCTGGGCTTCAGTGATGCATCGTATTTTTATAAAACCTTTGAAAGAATAACGGGCATGAGCCTGAAGGAATACAGAAAAAGCGTTAAATAACTAAACGGCTCCGCCACAGCGGAGCCGTTTAGTTTAATAATATTCAATAGATACAAATAGTCGATAAGCGTCGAGATAGTTAGCTCTTCGAAATAATTATTTATTCGTTATAATTGTGACGTTATACTATCAATAAACTCTCACTTAAGTTCATTGAAAATATCAGCAAAGTTTGATGTGTCTACCTTAAACAGATAGTTTGTAGTTGGAGTATCATTTTCCACAATATAGACCCCAATTTCTTCACCGGATTTAAGAATATTTACAACAGAATTGTAATCTTTCTCTTCAAATAACAAACGATCACCGCCCGCATAAACGGCAGCCTCGTACTCAACCTTACTTCCGTCTGCCAAACGAATTGTTACGTTGTACCAATCCGAATATCTGGAAGAGTTATTCTTTACCTGATTGCGACCGTATTCATAAAGGAAGATACCAACATCTTTATTATCCACCACAATCATTACATACAGCAAGGAATCGTTAGTAGCAGAATTGCTGAACGTTCCGATAAAGTAATCCTTGTTATAAACGTAGGCCTCATCTGTAGGCATATTAAAATCATCAACGTAATAACTTAACGCCCAAACACCCCTTACTTCGCCACAGCGTGAACAAGTGCCGTTATCGGTAGTATGGCCAAGTGCATATATGATCTTTTGAGTTTCAATAATCGTGCCACACTCAGAACACACCTTTTCATCAGTAAGACCGTTATCGGTACACGTTGCAGCTTTACCGGTCTTTTTGGTTACCACTGAGTGTCCTTTTGCGGGAACAGTTTCCTGTTCGGTCAATATTTCACCGCAAACGCCACAGCTCTTTCCTTCAGTTAATCCCGCCTCAGTGCATGTTGCATTTTTACCTGCAATAACTGTTTCAGTATGTCCTTTCGCAGGAACAGCTTCCTGAGCGGTGAATACCTCACCACAAAGCGCGCAATGAGCTCCGGCTGTCAATCCGTTTTCAGTGCATGTTGCTTCAACTGCAGCATCAATAACCATCTCATGCTTGCAACCGCAACTCGAAAGCAACACGATCATCAATATCGTTATCGATAACACAAAAAACGAAACTAAAAATGATTTTTTCATCAGAATTTACCTCATACTAAATTTACTAATCGAAAAAACAAAGTATGTATGCAATAAACAAATATTTACTTAATACACACCTCAGCTTGTTCACAAGACAATTATAGACGTTTTCCGTCTAAATGTCAATAGATATTTTCAGTCTATTGTATAATTTTTTACGGGTGATGCATATGAACCGAAGTATCGGAGATAAAATCAGAATTCTCCGCGAAGAAGCAAATCTAAACCAAACGCAGCTTGGTAAGGAGCTGAATATAACGCAACGCAAGCTTTCTTATATTGAGTGCAATAAGTATGAGCCGAGCGTTGAGGACATAAGAGCCATCTGCAATTACTTTAAGATTTCAGCCGATTATTTATTAGACATCAAAAAGGGTTATGGCTATCCGAATAGATAAAGATACAGACGAAGAATTATCAGAATTCTTCGTCTTTTTATTTGCAAAGCGATTTTATTGGAGAATGTGCGATTGTCGAGATAAAGCCGATCTTTTTGTTGAGGAGCTTCATTGTGCTCTGTAACGCCTCATCCACCGCTAACGCGGTCCCCCTTCCCCAACCGGGGAAGGCTAAATGAATCCCGCGTTCAAAGAAGCGCCGTTGGCGATTGGTGGAGACAACCGGAAGCTCAAATCTCCCCCGGAGCGTTGATGAACCGCGAACCGGATTCTGCGCAAGCGCAGAACTCGTTCGATTCTGTAATTATCTACAAATAAAGAAGGGGAACGCATCTGCGTTCCCCTTCTTTATTGGTGGAGACAACTGGAAGCTCGGACTTCCACCGGAAGTCCGATGAACCCCGAACCAGGGCTTTAATAACAATGATAAATGCCAATAATTCATCTCTAACAATCACCACTATATAAAACTTTGTTTACAAGCCCTTGTTCGCTTCGCATATAATCTACCAAATAAAAACAGGAACACCTGATGGTGTTCCCATTTTTATTTGGTGGAGACAACTGGAATCGAACCAGTGACCCCTTGCATGTCAAGCAAGTACTCTAACCAGCTGAGCTATGCCTCCGCTTTCCACGCATGATAGTATAGCACAGTTATTCGGAATTTGCAATACTTTTACATTATCTTTTTATATTACTGATAAAAAACTGCTTTAACTTAAAAATACAGAACGAGCCTGTAAAGATGAAGGCAATACAAACCGACCAACGAAGAATCTCTAAGTTCGAATGCACGGCCGCAAGATACCCTCCTGCAGGTATGAGCATTCGCAACCACGAAGGAACGTTAACGTTGATGAAGATCGGACAAAGCGCTATCATTGCAACGGCAACAACGGGGATAAGAGCGCCGATAAGCTCCTCCTTTGGAACTATAAGCCTCATCAGTGTGCAAAATCCCACGGTAGAAAGTGCAAGCATCAGGCAAAGGAGCAATTCCCTTCCGATGCCGACGGAGAGGCCCGTGGCTGCCAATGCGATCAAAGAAGCCACTGCGATGTCCATCACGGCAACAAGGCTGTAAATCAAGGAAATTACGAATCGCTTATTTTCAGAAACGAGAGCAAAACGCATCTCACGCTCATCACGCAAATAAAACATCGAAGCTGCAAGTCCGCCTATTACTGTAAGAACCGAAAGCAGACCGCGCACAGGCGAAAGAAGATAGCCTTCATCGCTTTTAATTACCTCCCCGTCGGGATACACGATACGGAAAAGATCATCCCCTTCAGCATCAACGGCATCGTAATATCCGCGCAACTCCTCTTCATCCGCATCTAAAGCAGGATATTTGTCATGCACAAAATCGGAGTACAAGGAATAAGAAAGCTGAGGATACATTGACGCAAGAAGCTTTTCGCGCGCCATCTGCAGAAGCACGCTTTCCTCCCTTTGATACACGGTAACGAGGGACTTTTCGCTTATTTTTCCGTCCGCAAAGTCAGCAAACCGCTTTTCAAGATCATCGGAAAATACCCAGGCGGCGTCTACGGAGCCGCTTTTAACCGCCTCACGGGCAGCTTCAGCTTCGGCTTCAACGATAGAAATAAGCCACGAGCCTTTCTCAAGGCGGTCAAGTATCTGCGCGTATATATCGCATTTTTCCTCTGCCGCAACGGCAACGGTCAGCATACCGCTTTTGGATTCAGAGGCCACGGCGAAAGAAGCAACGACAAGTGGCACGAGCAACAGAATGGCAACGAAGCTTGGCTTCTTTAACAAGCGCTTATTTAATAGCCAAGACCATGTAATTAACCTTTTCAAAGCCAAGCTCCTTTCTTTAAATATTATTCAAACGTATGCGGCGAACAAAAGCCGAAGCACCGATCAAAAGCGCTGAATACGCCGCAATAAACAAAACGGTGATATTCATAGCGTTTCCGTTCATAAGGTGACACAGATATTCCCTTGCGACACCAACGGGCAAAGCGTTCCCGATCGCCGAAACAACTTCCGGCAGAAAATCCGAAGGATACATACAGCCGCCCACGTAGCAAAGGCATACGGCTCCAAAGAACTGCAAAGCGATTCCGCTTACGGCATTGTCGCACAGCATAAAAGCAAAAAACTGTAATGCGCAAATCATAAGCACGGGAATGCACAAGTAAACGAAAAGCTTCGCGATACCGAACAGAGTGATCTCGCTTGCAATGGGAATACTATCTCCGAGCGCATCGGAAACTGTAGTCCGCCCAAGGAAGGCAAGAGCAAGCACAGTCGCCAGCTGTGCGAGAGTGCCGAAATAAAAAGCCGCAAATTCGGATAAGGTCTGCTCAAAAGCTCCGCAACCACCGCGTCTTAGCATTCTGCCAAGAGAATGATCCTTTTTTACGTACAAGGGGCAAAAGGCAATACCGCCAAGAGACAACCACAGCACGGAGAGCCCGCACAGCAAATATTCAGCAAGAGAAAGGCCGTTTGAAACACCATCTACCTTCACGTCGATTGCATCGGGTCTGTTAAGGATGAGGGAAAAATACTTCAGATTCAGCTCGTCCGTGTTCTTGCCGAGGTTCTCACTCATCCCCCTCGAAATAACCGCATTCTGCATAGCGTAAACACCCTTTTGCGAATGCACCAGCATCACGGATACTGCGTGAAGCAGCTCTTCCTTCAAAACGGTTCCTATGCCACCGGTGGTATCGTATGTCACGTAATCGATCTGTTTTACTTCTCCCCTTGTAACTGATGAAATAAAACCTTCGGGAATTACCATATAAGCAGAGATCGCACCGTTTTGCAGCTTGAATCTTGCATCCGCTTCCGTCATATTCTGCATATTTACGATAGAGCGGGACGAATCCATGGCTTGAATAACGCCAATTCCAAAGCCGAGAAAGGTTTCGTCGGTCTCACCAACTACGCCGACATTAATCACGCTATACTCCTCACCCGACCGAGCATCATCAGAAAAAGAGCTTAAAAGAATGAATACTGCGGCAAACAGAACAACAGACACCAATGCCGCTTTCGGTAAAAAGCGCAGAATCATCTTTATCTGCATACCTGCGTATTTCATTCTCTTCACCTCCTTAAAGTAATTTGGCGATTTCCTCCGTGGACGCATTCATATTGCATTCCTTAAGCGTGCCGTCCTTCAAAACGTACAGTTTGTCACAAAGGGCAAACTCCTCCGGCGTGTGCGTGGTAAGGATCAATATCTTACCGGCCTTTTTGCACCCCTCAAGATAGGAGTAAATGGTGCTGCGGCACGGCATATCAAGAGCTGCAGTTGGCTCGTCCAGCAAAAGAACGGGTGGATCGTTTGCAACGGAGCAACCAATAGAAAGACGCTTTTTCATACCGCCTGACATTTTATTTACGGGAGTCTTCAAAAACTCACCGATTCCAAGCTCTGCAAGTACGCCGCTTTCAAGAGATCTGACAAGCTCGATCTTATCGTACCATAAACGGAGATTATCTACAGCCGTTAGCTCGTCCATAAGGGGCGTTCCCTGGGGCACGTAGCCAACGATCTTGCTACCCAACGTTCTTTTTTTGGATATATCCTTGCCCTGCCATAGCACCTGCCCCCGATCTGCGCGGGTTATACCCGCTATAATGGACAGAAGCGTGGATTTACCGCACCCGTTTCTGCCGAGGATCCCGATGCAAGAGCCGCTTAACGCAGAGATAGAAACGCCGTCAAGTACTATTCTTTTTCCGAAAACCTTATGAATATCTAAAATTTCAAGTTCCATATTTCACCTGCCGTACAACCGTTAAATAGCTTTATCCCCCGTTTTGCGGGGGATAAAGCAGAGGATTATTTGAAATCGAAAAGTCCGAGGATCAGCTGCTTGATCTCCGCAGGCAAGGAAGAATTTTCCACCGTTTCAACAAGCTTAACGAAATCAAAATCTGCGATCCAATCGTAAGGATCGGTCTCAAAATCAGCAGGCACGGCAACGGTTACGTCATCCACGTTCTCAACGGTAGTCTTAATTCCCACGAAAACGGCGCCGTTCATCAGTAAGGAAATGTCAACCTCGGTGCTTTTATCCTGCTCAACTATGCCGAATTTCAGTTCAAGCATTCCAAGCATAGTTGCGGTCATGGCGTCAACGTCAATAATGGAGCCGAGCCCCGCGCCCGGCTTGATAATGAAGGAGCCGTTAAGACTTCCGTCCTCTGCCTTCTTGGTATCTAGGTCGGAATACTTTATGGAGAAAACTTCCTTGCCATCATAAGCAAAGGCGATCTTGCCGGAAGCAACTCCCTTAGTCTCGCTTCCTGAGAAGGTTATCTTCACCGGAGCTTCCTCAACCGAGGAAACAAGAACTCTTCCCTCGTGTACTCCTTCGTTTTCAATGCATACGAGCTCAGCACATGCGTACTCGGAGAAGTTGTTTTCGGGATCGTTTACCTTGAACTGCAAACCGAGAAGCTCGTTGTCTTTATTTACGTGCAGAACGGCAATAAAGCAGTCTCCCTCAACGGAAGATTCAGCCGCTATCTCCTTTACAGTAGAAGAAAATTCCTTGATCTCATCAACGAAATCAGCATAATTCTCCTCCGTGCCTTTAAATGAGTCTATAAAAATATTCTTAACTTTATCGTCAGCCGCAAGCTTGTCAGCGAGCTCGGCAGCCATATCCAAAAACGCCTTTTCCGTCAGCGACCACGTGAGAGTTACGGTCTCGGCGGTCATTTCACCTGCTGAAAGAGAACCCTCCCCCTCCTTAACGGCGCTTACCTTGGCAAGAATGGCGTCAAAATACTCGGTAAATACCGCCTTTAATTCCTCGTAAGGAAGCTCGGGAGCGGTATTGGATACGGAAGGAAGCTCTATCTCTTCCTCCTTGAGAAGCTCGGCAATATCGATCTTAAGAGCACTCTTACTTACGGGAGAAAGACTTGCATAGGCAACGAGGGTTTCCGTATCTATAACGCCGTCGGCGGTAAGGAGAGCGGAGTTGTCAAGAAGGATGGAAGCCACAAGCTTTGCAATGGCGCCGTCCTTTGCAAGGATCAGTTCTATTGCCGCATCGTTCAAAAAGCTCAGGTCAAATGGCGCGTTTGCTCCGATGGCAGTGGTAAAGGCCTCGCTGAGCACGGGCTTAAGCGTGATCTTCTTTGAAGAAAAGTCCCGGGGCGTATGCTCTGCAACAGTCTTACCGCTCTCAAGACATTCATTAACGGTATTCTTTAAAACACTGCAAAATCTCTCTGTGGGGTCCACAGCTTTCTTGCAGGAAGTAAGCCCGAAAAGCATAACGAAAGCAAGCACAAGGCAAAAAGCTCTGAATGCCACGCTTATAACACTCTTATTTCTTAATTTCATAATGACCTCCATCGGATTTTTCTTATTTATTTTATATCATACTCCCGCTTTTTTGTCAAGGAAAGGTATTTGCCATATTATATGCGATGCATCTTGATAAAAAACGCAAATGGGCTGTAAATCTCTTTACAGCCCATTTAATATTAAAGTCCTTCCCTATCGTCGCGTCTGTCTGCAAGCTTGTTATATCTCTTGATAAGCTCTATCTCACGGGGATCGTAGGGGCGCAGGTTGGGGCGGAACAGATCGTGCTGCCACTTTGTAAAGTCAAAGGAAACGTTCTTTTCGGGGTTATAGAAATCGTTCCAATGGGATTCCCAGGGTTCGTTTGTCTGAGTTTTGCCAACGACGAAGCCCCAGCAGTAGCAAGCTATGTTCTCAAGATAGAAAAGCGGATATATTTCGCCCACGTTGCTGTGGTTGATTCTGTTAAGCCATTCGGTGCAAAGCAGAGGTCTGCCAAACTGTCGCAAAGCCTCAACGAGCGGAACCATATTCTCGTAGGGCTTATAGCTATGGAAGCTGATAACGTCGGATAGCTCAATAGCATGAAGCTCCTCTTTCGTTCTTACGGTATCGTCGGCGTTGAGTCCGCGTCAGATATCAGCAGTACAGGGTTGCTTCGGCTTTTGAGACCTTACGGCATCAAACAGCATATCAAGTATCGGAATTGAGCGTTCTCTTATGGTAATACCAGGCTCGTTATACACGTTCCAGCAAAGCACGCGATCGTCATTTGCGTATTTTTTGACGATGGTCTTAACCATCTTGATATACTTTTTGGCAAGGTCAGGACGCTCCATAAAATGATAGGGCTTGAGCTTTTGCTGCTCCTCCGTAAGAGGAAGCCTTCCCTGATGATATCCGAGAACGTACTTCTGCTCACCAAGCGCCTTGGGCACGAACTCGCCGTCACCACGGGGAAGCTGTGCTTCCGTGGTAAGCACTATCATAACGCTTTGTTTATGCTTATCACAAAGGCTGATGTACTGCTCAAGAACGTCCATATAGCTGACGGGCTCCTGAAGCCATACCTCAAAATCAACGATCAGACGAACGGAGTTGAAGCCGATATCCTCGCAAAGCTGCAGCTCTCTGTCCGCAACCTCCATTCTCTCCTCTCTACCGTAGCTCTGCCACTGATCGATGCGGTTAGCGCAGTCACTGCCGATAAAATTGCATCCACGTATCCAGCGGTGGGAATTATACCAATCCCAAGCTTTCTTTTCTGACCATTTTTTCATAACGGCACCTCATAATTATAAACTGAATTTCAATTTTTTCTAATTATATAATAGCAATAAGTATCAGTCAAGATGTAGAGGTAAAAAAGCACATGGATCCCTCCATGTGCTTTTTGCATTTTACTTATTTTCAACGGTATTTACGTGAACGTCAAGCTGGTTATATGGGATAACTATACCGTTCTTATCAAATTCCTTTTTGATCTCGTTAAGAAGGTAGAAGTTGTTGTCCCAATAATCGCCCTTGTTGCACCAAGTGCGGCAAACAATATCGATAGAGGAAGCGGCATAGGAAGCAACGGTAACGAAGGGAGCGGGCTCCTTGAAGATCTTCTCGTTTCTTTCGCATACCTCACGGATAAGCTTGCAAGCAAGCTCGGTATCAGACTCATAGGCTACGGACATAGTGATATCAAGTCTGCGGGTATCCTTTACGGAAGCATTCACGATAACGTTGTTTGCAAGGGTGCCGTTGGGTATGTAGATCATTCTGTTGTCTACCGTAACAACGTGGGTATAGAAAAGCTTGATATCCTCAACAGTGCCGGATTCGCCGCCGCTGGTGATAAAATCGCCAAGCTTAAAGGGGCGCATCAGAATAATGATCACGCCGCCCGCAAAGTTGGAAAGGGTTCCCTGAACCGCAAGAGAAATACCAACGCCGAGAGTTGCGATGCACGCGGAAATGGATGCGGTCTCAATGCCGATAAAGCCAACGAAGAGAACGGCAACGAGTAGCTTTGCGGCAACCTTGATGGCGCCGGTGGAAACTCTCGTTATCGTTTCGTCCACGTTTTTCTTGGTCATCGCTTTGTTGATCTTCTTAGCAAGAACGTCGATCACCTTGAAAGCGATAAGCATTACGATGAGACCGATAACGAACTTGATTCCCGTGGTTGCAAGCCAATTGAGAACCGTGCTGAGTACCGCCATCGCAGCATTGTTATCTGCGGTAGCTTCAAGTGCAAGAAACATAGTGTACCTCCAGAAATAAATTAAATTCTCACAAACGTTACGTTTGCGTTTTTACCGTTAAAATCGACGTCTTCCGCAAGCTCGGGATGAAAATTGCAGAAATAACGCGAGAGTCTGTCCTCTGAGGACAGCTTTTCCCCTTCAAGCATCTGCTTGATTGCACCGCGCCTTACTGCGTTGCGCAAATGGGAACGAAGAGCCTTGCGCCGTGTTACGGCGCCGCTGCCTCCGGCATGGATAAATTTTATAAGTCCGCCGCCCTCGGCCTTGATACAGGCCATATTATACTCTGCATCAATAAGCATAGTGCGGCAATTGTTAGCTGCAGAAAGGTCTACCGTCTTCAAATCTTACCTCAATTATCAAATGTAAAAGTGCTGTTAACAGTTATCCATTCAACGGGCACACCTGCGTAAGTGCCTCTGAAATGCCATGAGGCGTACACGGGAACCGTAGTTTGTTTGCCGCTGTCCTTCTTAACGGTAAACTTATAGGTGCCGAAGTCGATCTCGTTAAAGCCGGTTCCGGGAAGCTCCATCTGCGGGGTTGTATAATTAACGAGAATGTCACCTATTCTGATCTCGCCGTCGTCTCTGTCACCAACGAAGATGGAATAACATTCAAGGAAAAGCTTTACGGTGATCTCGGCAGTTCCCTCCTCTTTTCCGTTTACTGCCGTCCAGTTAAGGAGCAGGTTCAGCTTAGTTCCCGAATCGGAAATAACGAATCCAGAGCCGAGTTCCTTACCCTCAACGTGAGGCTCGGTAACGGGAGTATCCGTAACTGAGGGAGGTGTGTCAGTGGTAACAGGTGCGTCGGTGGTAACGGGAGCTTCGGTATCGGGTTCAGCGGTCGTAACGGGAGCTGTGGAAACGTTGGCGGGATCCACAGTCTCGGGCATAATGTTGGAAGTGTCGTTTCCGTCATCCGTAACGGAAGGCTTACCTCCTTCGCAAGCCGCAAGTGAAATGCAAAGCACAAGCGAACATAACAAAACAAATATCTTCTTCATAAGAAAACCTTTCTTACTACAAATTACTCATAACAGCATTATAACATCTATTAACGGGCAATTCAATAGAAAACAAGGAAAAGACAAAAAGTTATCAATTTGTACATAATTAGACAGGCTTAATTCAAGAGCCCCCTTGCAAACAAGGGAGCTCTCGGAATTATGAGTTGAACCAATCGGTATTAAGCTCAAGATACCAGCCACTGATATCCTCGGTCTTTACGGGAGCATCAAGCTCAACGATCTCAACGGAGGGAGAAGTATATACCATTTTCATTTTACGTCCCTCACTTTCCAAAATAGCTGTTAGCGGCTTCACCGTACAGATACATTGCACGGATAACGTTGGCAAAAGCAGTGGGTGCGCCCTCGATGTTGTGAGCCATATAACTGCGAACGCTGTAAACAACGGTAAACTCCGTACCGTCACTATTATTCTTGGCGGTTACCGTGTAAGGCAGATCGATATAAGCGGCAGCGATGTCGGGAATAATTACTGCGTATTTTCCGTCAGTCTCAAAAGCTTCAAGTTCTGAGGTCTTCTCCGCGCCGTCGTTATAGCTGAGGGTGAAGGTGTAATCCGCTACGTTACCCTCAACTGCAAAATAATGGGTGATCGCGGTAGCGGCATCCGCGGAAACGTTAACTCCGTAATAGGTGATGCCGGTTGCCGCACCGTTTACTGATGCTATGTCGTCGGTTTTTATCGTTGCGTCGTAAGAGGATTTAACGAGCTTGGAGATAAGCTTGTTATCACCCGAAACAACGTTGCCGTTTGCAAGATCCTCGGTGCTTCCGTTAAAGTAACCGAAGTAATTCTGTGCGTATCCGCCGTAATTAAGAAGGGCAACGCAAAGCTCCTTCAGCTTCTCGTCTTCTGCGGAGTCACCTGTGGTATAGTTGCCGGATAACATATAGAGAGCGTAATTCTTAACGGAATAAGAATAAATATCACCCTTATCACCGTTGCCGTTTACGATCTGTGCCGAAACTGTTCTAGACCACATAGTAGCGGGAAGTCTGCAGGAAAGAATTAGATTACCGTTAGCATCGGTTCTGCATTCGGAAAGCATTTCTTCCACCGTAAGGTCCTCTGTACCGTTGATCGTATAGATAACGGTTGCGTCCTCGTCGGATGAAAGGGTAGCGCCCACGGAAACGTGGAAGTTAAGAGCGATCGCACCGTCAAGAGTGAGGCTGTGGCCGTAAAGACTCTCTCCAAGAGCGGAGCTTCGGTCAGCCACCGTAACAACGCCCGAGGTAAAGTTGAAGCTTACGGGATCAAGATCCTCGTTGTAAATTCCGTCGGCTGAAACGGAAACGGTGTTCTTTGCCGCAGCATCGCCGGAGGTGGCGCCCGACTTTATTCTGAAGTAAAGAGTGCACATCTGACCGGTGTATTCAAAATTGGATACGAGGTTGTTGGAGTACACCAGATTAAAGCTGTTGCCCGCACCTGCCTCCGAGGGCTTTGCAAAAATCAAAGTACCGTAATTCGTGCCGTACTGAACGGTATTGACGTACTCAAGATTCTCTCCGTAGTTGACGACGAAGGTTCCGGAAACGAAGCCTGCCTCGGGAAGCGCCGTAAGAGTAACGGGCAGAGCTACGACATCTCCGGCATATCCGCTTGCATTACCTACGGATATTGCTCCTTCTCCTGCCGCAGAAACGGCAAAAGGTACGGAGCAGACAAGCAGAGAAAAGACGAGCAAGGTTACGAAAATTTGCTTCACAGTTTTCATATCATTCTCCTGCGCGGAATTCTTTTACAACAAAAAAATACAATGTGCCAATATACATAATAATATTAGCACATTGTATATAAAATGTCAATCGATTTGCGTTGAAAAAACTCGTCAATTAACCGCGCTTTGTATGATTTTGCTGCAAAAACAGGATCAAAGCTCGGCTTCGAGTATATCGGCAATGCGTACGGATGCAAAACCGTCTCCGTATGGGTTCGCCGTATTGGACATCCTTTTATATTCCGCATCATCCTCAAGAAGCCTCTTGAAGGTGCTGTAGATAGTCTCCTCATCCGTGCCGACGAGCTTAAGGGTTCCCGCCTTGATGCCCTCGGGTCTTTCCGTGGTGTCGCGCATAACCAGCACGGGCTTTCCGAGAGAGGGGGCTTCTTCCTGGACTCCACCGCTATCGGTAAGGATGAGATGGCAACGTGCAAGAAAGTTATGAAAATCAAGCACCTCAAGGGGCTCGATAATGTGGATACGCTCGCATCCTCCAAGCTCCTCATCGGCTGCCTTGCGCACCACGGGGTTCATATGGATGGGATAAATAGCCTTGACGTCGGGGTGCTCGTCCATTACCCTGCGTATTGCTCTGAACATATTGTGCATAGGCTCGCCAAGATTCTCGCGCCTGTGTGCGGTTATCATAATAAGACGGCTATCCTTTGCCCAATCAAGCTCCGCGTGTGAATAGTCGTCACGCACGGTAGTTTTCAAGGCGTCGATAGCAGTATTTCCGGTCACGAAAATACTGCCCGGATCCTTGCCTTCCTTCAAAAGATTTTCTTTTGATAGCTCTGTAGGAGAGAAATTATATTTTGCAACTATCCCTACAGCCTGCCGATTGAATTCCTCGGGATACGGACTCCAGATATTATATGTGCGAAGTCCTGCCTCAACGTGACCGACGGGGATTTGCTTATAGAAGCACGCAAGTGCGGTAACGAAGGTGGTTGAAGTATCCCCGTGAACAAGCACGACGTCAGGCTTCACCTCGTCAAGCACGCGACCGATACTCGCAAGTATGTTCGTGGTTATATCAAAAAGAGTTTGCTTGTCCTTCATTATGGAAAGATCGTAATCGGGAGTGACGTTAAAGGCCTCAAGCACCTGATCAAGCATCTGGCGGTGCTGACCTGTTACGCACACCACAGTCTCAACGGTCTTTCTGGTTTTCAGTTCGTTAACAAGCGGACACATTTTTATTGCCTCGGGTCTTGTGCCGAAGACAAGCATCACCTTTTTCATAATCTTTTCTCCGTTAGTTATTCGTTTCTCCGTAAATAAACATCTCCGTTATAGTCACCCAATCAACGGGATCACCCCATATGCCCGTAAATACCAAACGTACGTATTTAACATTCTCAACGGTATCAAAGTCCCAGTTATAATGTCTGCCACCCGGATAAGACTGCTTCGTTGTATCGGTAACAGTGATGTATTCCTTACCGTCTTCGGAAACGTCTATCCTGAATTTATATGCGCGGCAGGAGCGCGGCATAAACGATACCCTTCTGATATCAATTGCATTTGCAAGAGTAATATCAAGGGTGACGTTTCCGCTTTTCAGGCCTCCGCCAACCCAGGACGAGCCCGTGCTCTGATACATATAATCACCGTCGAAGAGATTGTTCGGAGTATTAGAAGAATAATCCTTCTTTGCGGCGCTGTATGCTTTTGTGATCTCGGAGGACTTCAGGTAACCTGGCTCAAGATAATAGGAATGGTCCGATGCCTTTCTGCACTCTTCATCCATCAACCTAACGGTATTCTGATCGATGATTGGAGAAACATAATCCTCGCAAAGGCGCATAAATGCTGCAGCTCCCATCATAGTAAGTCCGACACCGAACATATTGGTATCATTCTTGGAAGCGGCCGCGGGAGCAGAGCCGACCGGTTGACAATAACCAACCCTGCCGGTCTTGCCGAGTACGTTCTCCGTCACGCATTGATAGATCTTTTCCGCCACGGGCAGATATACCTCAGCATCAAGAATGCCAAGCTCTATGCCTACGCAAATTCCGAACCAAAAACCGCCGGTGCCCGTCATTTCGATAGTTTTATAATGATCGGGATCGCCGAGATTTGCGCGCCAATATCCGTCCTCGTGCATCGTACGAAGCAACGCCTCGGACATTGCTTTAAAATCGGAAAGATACTGCTCGTATCCTATTGCATTTTCGTCCATGATACGCAAATTGCGCGCAAGAGATACGTATACCCAGGCATTACCACGACCCCAAAATACTTTTTTACCGTTCGGGGACACGTTGGGTGTAGAGGATCCGCTTACGTACTTCGTATTTGGATTATAAATAAACTTGGAATCCCTGTACCAAAGACCTTCTTCGGTATCGAAAAGCTTTGCACGCCACCTCATATAACAGTCGTAATCAAGCTTTCCGTACTTAGGATCGCCCGTACGGGCGGTGAGATACTGATACGCAGAGGAAACCATATATATCTCGTCTATCCAGGAATAATTGAGCGTGCCCTTTCTTACGGCATAATCCGCATTCCGAAGAGCGTCGGTCAACTTTGCATCATCGCGCAAAATGGCGTCAAGATCGGAATATACGAGCATTGTCGTTGCAAGATCGAGATAATCCGTATCCGCGCCAAAATTAACCTGATAACCGTATTTTTCCGCGATTTCAACTACAAAACGGTAATACTCACTGTCACCGGTAACTTTAAAGGCTTCAAGCATTCCAAGCTGGAACGTTGAAGACTTCCAATCGTTATAATCGGGATAATCACCCCGATTGGTTACGTAATCGTTTAAATAGAAGTTACTCACGGTTTTCAACAGACCGACGATATCTTCGCTTTTCACATCGCTGCCAACAAAGCTGTCGATTACGGGAGCGTCGGTTGAAGGCGTATCCGTTAAGGGAGCATCCGTCGTATCAACGGGTTCTGCCGTAACGGTATTGTTTGTGATACTGTCGGTCGCATCGGTATCCGATGAAAATCCAACGTCGTCGGGCAATACGGATCCGCATCCGGTTAATACAATGACTAAAAGAAGCAGAAGCGCAACTAATCTCACTAATCTCATAACGCATCACCTATAATTAAAAAATCATATCAACGTGCTTGAAGCTCTTCACACCGCTTGCGTAGTCGCCGACTATGTGGCCTTCGCCGATAAGGATATACTTGTACGTCATAAGTCCGTCAAGTCCAACGGGGCCTCTGGCGTGGATTTTTGAGGTGCTGATTCCAACCTCCGCACCAAAGCCGTAGCGGAATCCGTCCGCAAATCTCGTTGAGCAATTGCGATATACGCCCGCCGAATCAACAAGACGGAAGAAAAGCTCGGCTGCATCGTCGTTTTCGGTTACGATACTGTCGGTATGCTTGCTTCCGTAACGGTTTATATGAGCTATTGCTTCCTCAACCGAAGACACAACCTTAACCGCAAGAACGTTATCGGAAAACTCTCTGCCGAGATCGTCCTCACTTCCCTGCTCGCATCCGGTATATCCGCAAATATCTCCAACGGCGCGAAGAGTAATCTTGGGGAACTCGTCTTTTATCCGATCGTACTCCTTGAAGAACGATCCGGCAATACTTTTATGCAAAAGCAAGGTCTCCGCTGCATTGCAGGCGGCAGGATACTGAGTTTTGGCATCGCATACTATCCTTGCAGCCTTAACGGGATCGGCGTGCTCGTCAACGTAAACGTGGCACACACCCGCTGCGTGACCCATAACGGGAATATTGGTATTATCCATTATGTAACGGACAAAGGAGTTGCTTCCCCTTGGGATAAGCAGATCAACGTACTTATCGCAGGCAAGAAGCTCCGATATCTGCTCCCTGCTTTCAAGCAGAGCAAGGCAGTTTTCGGGCAGTCCGCTTTCTCTCGCCGCAGTGATCATTATATCAAAAAGCACGCGATTGGAGTTAAGGGCCTCGCTTCCGCCCTTCAGAATAGCTCCGTTGCCACTCTTAATACAAAGTGATGCGATCTGCACGAGTGCCTCGGGGCGTGCCTCGAAAACAACGCCGATAACACCGATAGGACAAGAAATGCACTTAAGCACAAGCCCATCGTCAAGCTGACGGGCAAATCTGACCTTTCCGTTAGGATCGGGAAGCTCAACAAGATCCCGAAGACCCGTTATGAGAGAATCAAGCTTATTATCATTAAGTGCAAGCCTTTTAAGCATAGGGCGTGCAATCCCGTTTTTCTCGGCGGCAGACATATCAGCTGCGTTTACGGCAAGGATCTCCGCTCTGCGTTCGGAAAGAAGCTCTGCAGCTTTAAGCAACGCCCGGTTTCTGTTATCCTCCGGGGAGGATGCGGCAAAAATTGCCGCATCCTTCACCGCACAGGCGATCTTTTCGGTATTGTTCATATTATCACTTTGCTTCTACGAGCTTTTCAAGCTCAGCAGCAGCCTTATCAAGGTAATCGTTTTCAAAGAGCTCTATGATGCCCTTATCGCAAAGCTTGGTGAGCTTGGGATCAAGAGGAATCTGACCAAGCATCTCAAGACCCATTTCCTCTGCAACCTCTGCAGTATGGCTCTCGCCGAATACGTCGATGCGCTTACCGCAATCGGGGCAGATAACGCCGCTCATATTCTCAACGATTCCGAGAACGGGAATGTTCATGAGCTTTGCCATGTTCACGCTCTTTTTAACGATCATGGAAACCAGCTCCTGAGGGCTCGTTACGATAACGGCGCCCGTAACGGGAAGGCTCTGGAATACGGTAAGAGGCACGTCGCCGGTTCCGGGAGGCATATCAACGAACATAAAGTCCACGTCGTTCCACACAACGTCGCTCCAGAACTGCTTAACGGCGCCCGCAATAACGGGACCTCTCCATACTACGGGCTTTGCAGGATCGTCAAGAAGCAAATTTACAGACATCATCTCGATACCGGTCTTGGAGGTAAGGGGGTACATCATACCCTCGGTGCCCGTAACCTCGCCGGAAACGCCAAAGGACTTAGGCATGGAGGGGCCCGTAATATCAGCATCAAGAATAGCAACGTTATATCCCTTGCGGCGCATGCTTACAGCAAGCAAGGAGGTGACCATGGATTTACCTACGCCGCCCTTGCCGCTTACAACGGCAATAACGTTCTTAACGTTGCTGAACTCGTTCTGCTCAGCAAGAAATTCATTCTTTTCACTTTTTCTCTCGCCGCACTTCTGACCGCATGTGGAGCAATCGTGAGTGCAACCGCTTTTTTCATTTTCAGCCATTTTTTCATCCTCGCTTTGATTTGAATTTTAAATACACCGCTCTGTTCAATGCAGATAATCCGGAAGCAAAGAGCGCCGGTACAGCAGCGAGCAGTATAATATACAGATTTGAATATGGAAAGAGCACCACGCGCATTCCCGGAATAAGCAAAGCCGCAACGGCTAATGCAACGGAAAGCACTATGGGAAGGGATGCCGCAAGTCGATTCTTAGCGCCGATGCCGCCGCCGGGCAAAAACAGCGCAGAAACAGCGGCAAAGAACATAAGGGAGCAAGAGCAATATCCGCGGAAAGCGTTGCTCATATCAACTCCAAGCTCACTCGCAAGAACCCGAACGGCAACAAGAGCGCCGAACCAGAGCACAGCGGAGAAAACACCGAACACCGTCCTCGTAACGGTCTCGCGCTCGTCGGGTCTTTTATGGCTCATACCGACGAAAGCGGCAAGTATGAGCATTGAAAGGGGTGCTATGGGAAATGCAGTAACGACAGCTCCGGCGGCAGGCAAGGCACCCATGTTGCCAAAGAGCGTTATAAACATAGTCAGGAGCATTGCCGCGCATACCGTGCAGGCATACACGGTAACTGCGGAGACGTTGCGCACGAAAGCGCGTGCACCTCCCACGTTTGCAAGCACGGAATGAAGAGCGGGCGGACAAAGCACGTCCGAATTCTTCATCATCGCCTCGTTACCTGCAGAGCGGTCTATATCCTCAAGACTAATATCAGTGATCTTCTTTGCGGAAAGCTCAAGGGCCGCACAGCAAAGAGATACGGATGAAAGATTGAACATTCCGATATGACCCGCCTTTGAGGCAACTGCCGCAGTAACGTGACCCGCAGAGGTCAAAGCCGCCGCAAGACGAGCTCTGTCAGCAGGTGAACGGCATACTACAACCACGGGGGCACTTCCCTTTACGTCGGGAGCATCAAGGGGAGAGGCAACGAGAAAGCCGTGACAGGCTTCGGCAATACTTCCCGCAGTATCGGGCATTGCCGCAATATAAGCGCGGATGCCGTACTTTGCTGTCTCTCTTGCAAGAATACCGAGATACGGCTGTACAAAGGTCTCACCGCAGATCAGCACGTCGGCATCTGCAAGCATATCAAGAGACGCAACGTTTTTTATAAGGGATCGGCATTCTGATGAGGCAGAAAGCTCCGTAACAGTATTTGCAACCGCGTATTCGCAAATTATTCCGCAGGCTCCGCACATCCAGAACACGGCAGAGGCGGCAGATACGAAGAAGTACTCGATTGGCTCCCTCGGTGCCGCAACAAGCAGAATAATGCACATAAGGAACAGAGCACACGCAGAAATAAGACAAAGTATCTTTTCCGTTTTCTTTGCCCTGTCCACGGTTCTGCAGGTTCGTGTGCCGCGGATAGAAAGAAGCTCACCGCCGTTATCTGTAAGAACCAAAGTCTCTCTCCCCGTGGCGGTAACGATGGCTCTGGCGGCACCGTTTGTAACGGTAGACGAAGCAAACGCCATGTTCACCATCTCCGAGGGAATCAGCGCCTCGGGACACGGGTTGGCGTTTTTATCAACGGTGCGATATTCGTCAGCACCGTTATGCTCTCTTAATTTGATGCCCTCCGTATATACGATGCGGCAATCGGCGCACACGATATCGCCCTCGGAAAGGAGCACAAGATCTCCCGGAACGAGGGATCTGCTGTCTATCAGCTTCGGCTTTCCGTCACGTACCACGCGGGCGCGGGGTATACCGCAGGCGTAAACCGCGGAAAGGACAGATCCACTCCGCATTTTTATAATGGCAAGAATTATCATTGCCACGGTCCATATCGCCGCGGAAACGGCTGCACCGGAGATATGTAATGCGACGCAAGCGGCGGCTGATGCGTAAAACATCAATCCCGCCGGCGAAAGAAGCAACGAGAGCACGCTGTTGCTTCCCTCGCGGTTACGTATGTCGTAGATCTTATTTTGCCCGAAGTAGCGCAGTCTTTTGCGCGCCTCCTTTGCAGTAAGACCGGAAGAATCGGAGGTGTCAAAAAATTCGGCAACCTCCTCAGCTTTCATTTCGAAATATCGTTCACTCATTTCAGTCCCCTATGGCACAATCTGACGATGCAACACAGAGCTTTCCGTCTTCAACGGTGAGATAAGCGTTGCTTATCTTATTTCCGCGTGAGGCGATAACAAGGTTGGCAAGAGGATCCTCCACATGGGTCTGAATATATCTGCGCATATTTCTTGCTCCGAATTTAACGGAGAAGGACTCGTGAGCGATGAAGGCGGCGGCATCGGCGGTATAGCTAAATGCAATGGCGCGCTCGGCGAGAGCATCCTTCAGCTCATCAAGCATCAGAGATGCGATCTTTACAAAGTCATCTTCATCAAGAGAGCGGAAGGTAATGACCTCGTCAACTCGGTTGATAAACTCGGGACGAAGGAAGGATGCAAGCGCCTTGCTCGTTCTTTCGTCACTGCCGCTCGTGCCGCCCGAGGTAAATCCCGGCACGGCAGCTCCGGATTCTGAGCCTGCGTTGGTGGTCATTACGATTATGGTATTCTCAAAGTTAACGGTCTTGCCGTGAGAATCGGTGATCCTTCCGTCATCAAGTATCTGCAAAAGCACGTTAAGAACGTCCTTATGTGCCTTTTCGATCTCGTCAAAAAGGATAACGCTGTAGGGACGGCGGCGGATCTTCTCCGTAAGCTGTCCCGCTTCGTCGTAGCCGACGTAACCGGGAGGGGATCCGATTATACGGGAAACCGAATGCTTTTCCATATATTCGGACATATCAAGTCTGATAAGAGTCTCGGGCGAATCAAAAAGATCAGCCGCAAGGCGCTTTACAAGCTCCGTTTTTCCAACGCCCGTGGGACCGGCAAAGATAAAGGACACGGGCTTACGCTTATAAGATACGCCCGCGCGGTTTCTCTTCACCGCACGCGCAACGGCACTGACCGCCTTATCCTGTCCGATTATTTTTTCTTTAAGACGGGCTTCAAGCTTATCTATCTTGTCGAACTCGTTCTCCGTAATGGTAGAGGCGGGCACGCCCGTCCATATCTCGATCACCTCGGCAAGATCCTCCGTGGTAACCGTCAGTCCGTCGCAGGCGCGTTCAAGCTCTGCAAGACGCGCGGTAAGCTTTGCATCCTTCGTTTTCAGCTCAGCTATCGCGGCATACTTCTTTTCCTGCTCCTCTTCGGAGGTATCGGGCATACTCTCACATTTTTCGCGCTCTTCTCCAAGCTTGCGCTGTTCGTCGCGCAAGCGGCGAAGCTCGTTCAGCTCATCACTTGAAAGCGATATGTGAGATGCCGCCTCGTCGATAAGGTCGATTGCCTTATCGGGAAGATATCTGTCGGTAATATACCTTTCGGACAGGGTAACGGCAAGTCGCAATACCTCCTCCGGGAGCTTAACGAAGTGATATTCCTCGTAATAATGCTTTATACCGCGGAGCATATCAAGAGTCTCGGCAAAGGAGGGCTCGTTTACGGTAACGGGCTGGAATCTGCGCTCAAGAGCGGTATCCTTTTCAATAAATTTGCGATACTCGTTCATGGTAGTGGCACCGATGACCTGAATATCACCGCGAGAAAGGGCGGGCTTCATTATATTTGCGGCGTTCATACTTCCCTCGGCATCGCCTGCGCCGACAATATTATGAACCTCGTCGATAACAAGAATGATATTACCCGCAGCCTTAACCTCGTTGATAAGTCCCAGAACGCGGGATTCAAACTGTCCTCTGAACTGGGTGCCCGCAACGAGGGCTGTAAGATCCATAAGCCAAACGTGGGCGTTCTTAAGCTTGTATGGAACGTCGCCCGCTACTATACGCTGAGCGAGTGCTTCGGCTATGGCGGTTTTACCTACGCCGGGCTCGCCGATAAGGCAGGGATTATTCTTCTGGCGGCGGCACAGTATCTGAATAACGCGATCAAGCTCGCGCTTTCTTCCAACGATGGTATCAAGCTTGCCGTCCTTTGCCGCCTTGTTAAGATCGCGGCAATAAGCGGAAAGAAACTTGAACTTTTCCTCCTTGGGCTTCTTTGCTTCGGCATTGGTCTTTTTGCCTTCTCCCCCGCCCTGATTAAAAATGCGGAAGAGATCAACGGCAGGAGCACCGCCGTCAACGCCGTTATCGGTCTGTGCGGGAAGAGCCTCCATAAGGTTCTCAACGTCGCTTGAAAGCCTGTCTAGATCCTGCCCGGTAATGCCCATATTTGAGAGCATATCGTTTATAGGCTTTATGCCGAGCTTATTTGCGCAAGGCAGGCAAAAACCCTCGTTGACGGTCTCGCCGTTTTCAATTTTTGTTACAAACACCACGGCTACGCGCTTGTGGCATTTAGAGCACATCATATGCATAGTAAGATCCTTTCAGGGGAACAAAATGACTAAAAACTACTGCTTCAAGCCTTCAACGAACTCAATCAACGGCTCGATATCGGAAAAATGCTGAAGGATGAAGGACTGTTCTTTGATATTTGCGGGGATGGTATCGGGGTAGATCGCATAAAGCTTTTCAAGCAAGAATACTCCAACGGTGGAGAATACGTAAACGAACGCGATAGCGATTACAACTCCGCACAAAAAGCCGAGGAAGGTGTTAAGCTGCTTGAGGACGGGAAGCTTTGCTACCGTGTTGATAAGTGCAGAGATCAGGCTGAGAAGTATAATTGCGGCGATGAACACAAGCACAAAAGCGATGGCAACAGAAAGAGCATGAACAACCTTTTCGGATATGGTCTGCGCCATTTCCATTACCGTCTCTTCGGTTCCCTCGGAAATAGAACGAAAGGTGCTTGCAAGGCTGTCAACGTCAACGCCGAAGCGCTGAAGCAGCTGCATAAAATCATACTGCTCGGTATCAAAAAGAGACGCAATATCAAAGGTCTGACCGCCGTTACGCTGAGATAGCGAAATTACCTGCTCGTAAACCACACCCGTTATCTTTTCGTCAAGCCAATTCTCCGCAATATAATCAGCAAGCATGGGGCAAAGCATCCAAGCGATAATTACGCTGAGTATAAAGCTTACGAGTTTAAGCACGTTGTTGATAAAACCGCGTTTTGCGCAAGCTGCAACGATAATTATAGCAGCAACCACGAAGAAGATATCCACAAAAAGTCCAATTCCGTTCATAAAGTCCTCCCAATCAGTTATTTTCGTTATTTGAATATGGGCGTCCGTCGGAGTAGATAAGCTCTGCTCTGCCCGTATAGACGCAATAAACGTTTGCGCCGTCGGTTATAATGGATCTTGCGTTCTGTCTGCGGGGAATATCGGTCTTGCCGCCATCCTCAAGAGAGACGCAAACAACCGAAGATGCAAGAAGAAAAACGTTCTCCTCGGTAAGGCACGCGTCGATTACGACGCTGTCCGTGGAAAATCTCGCAGCAACGCGGCCCGTCTCCGATATTACCTCTATGTGATTAGCGGAAACGGATCCAACGGACGTGCAAACGAGGCATACGTGGCTGCCGTTTGATGCGGTAAGCGAGAGCTTGCCGCTGTAGGTCTCGCGAATCAGCAGCTCTCCCGAGGCACCGTATATATAAGCAGCTTTATCCGTAAGAATATAAAAGCCGTAATTCCCAAAGAAGCCCGTTTCAAGGGGGAATTCTCCCTTATAGGTGTAAGTATGCAACGATACGCCGTTTTTTATATCGCTGACATCGAGCTTGGAAAGATATTCTCCTTCCTCCGTGGAAAATGATGCGGTGGAGAGCATATTTCCGTCCGATGATAGCGCAATGGAAACAGCGTAATCATTTGCAAGGGTCTTCGTTGCTGTTATGAGAGCGTCGCCGTCGTATATCTCCACGCTTGAAAGATCGGTCTTGTTGCGGTTAAGAAGCGCAAAGCCGCCGACTCCGTCAACGGCAACAGCCTGAACCGGGTACTGACTTTCAAGGGTGACTATTTTATATACGCTGTTAAAGATATCAAAAGTGCCGTATTCGTGGGACCAGACGAAAAAATACTTACTGCCAACTGCAAGATGAGTCGCGCCGTTTCCCTGCGTAACCTTTTCGGAAAACAGTTTTTTTCCCGAAAGCCTGTAAAGAGATACGGTATCGCCGCTTAAAACGGCAAGCTTATCGTTGAAAATATCACACACCGAGTTCTCATCTCCGTGGAATTCAATTACGGTCGCAAGCTCCGTGTCCGTATTGGTCACCTCTCCGAAATTGCGGAGAAGATAGCGGAGATTTGCATATGTGAATTCATCCGAACCGAGAACGAGGGCAAAAAGGATTACGGCAACCAGCACTGCAACCAGCGCGATCTTTGCGTAACGGTAGCCTGATGCTACCTTTGCATAATATTCGTTTTTAGGATTATTACCAAACCGCTCGTCAAGCTTACGGAAGTCCTCTTCCTCGTTATAGTACTCGGGAACTCCCGCGGCATCGTATCCGCTTTCGGTGTGTTCAAGCTCCCGCTTTTTCCTTTCCGGGGAGCTGTGCGTATCATTTACGGAATTGCGTTTATTCATTCGCACCTCCCAATCTCTTCATCATTATATTATCTCTTAAAACGATCGTTTTGTCAATAGATAGTCACCTTATTTAATTATAATTTACATATTACTCTTATAGTGGAATAAACTCATATATATTTTTTTGTTATGTTTATTGACTATTTGCCAAACTTAAAATATAATATACCTAATATTCAGATTTGCGGAGGCATAAATGGAACCGAATACCAAGAAATCCGTGTTGAAGCGTAATGCAAAAACGGCTAATATAATATCGCATATATTCACTCTCCTTGCTGCCTCGTTGCTGTTTAGCGTTGCGCTCAATATGTTCTTCGTTCCTCAGGAAATAGTAATCGGCGGAGCAACGGGTATTTCCACCGTGCTCAACATTCTCTTCAACACTCCTATCGGTATCGTGATAATTCTTATCAACGTGCCTCTGGTTCTTATAAATTGGTATATTTTCGGTTTTAAATTCGTAATCAAGACCATTATCGGAATCGCAACCTCCTCAATAATCACCGACCTGCTCTTCTTTCTTCCCCCGCTTACGGAGGACAGACTGCTTGCGGCGCTGTTCGGCGGTATCTGCATGGGCGCGGGTCTCGGTCTTTTCTTTTCCAAGGGATACACAACGGGCGGAACGGATCTTATCTCCTGCCTGCTCAAAAAAAGATTCCCCACCTTCTCAAACGCCACCTTCATCTTTATCGTTGATATGGCAGTAGTACTTGCCTCAAGCATCGTGCTTAAGGACTTCAACGACGTATTCTATTCCCTTATCGCCATTCTCGTTGCCTCCGCTTGTATAGACGTTGTAATAAGCGGCATCAACAGAGCAATGCTTGCCATTATTATTACCGATAAGGCAGAGGAAGTATCAAGTATGATACTGACGGAGCTAAACCGCGGAACCACACTTCTTACGGGCAAGGGCGGCTTTACTCACAAGGATAAGCAGGTCATTATGTGCGTGGTAAAAAAGAGCCAGATATACGATCTTAAGAGCAGCGTCAACAGAATAAGCCCCGAATCGTTTATGATACTCAGCAGTGCCGCAGAGGTCCGCGGCGTTGGATTTGAATCCGAAGCACTTTAATTTTAACATAAAAGGAGAAAACAATGAACAAGCAAACACATTCTGCCCTCAAGCTCAGCTACACCAAAAAATACGAATCAGCAAGATATTCAATTCTGCTGATGCTTATTTTTACCTTAGTCAACTGCGCGTTGCTTATTTTCGGTGCAGACACGTATTTCCTCTTTTCCGCTCAGTTCCTTTACTACTCTCTCGTTGGCGCAATGTTCCAGACGGGTAAGATGCCCGTAGAATCCTACGACGAATTCGGCGGGTACGATAGTTTGGAATTTTATCCCGCTTCCTATCTCGCAGTCATCGCGGTTGTGATCGTTATCGCGCTGGCCGTATACTTCGTTTGCTGGCTCAAATCAAAGAATCTTCATAAAAACTGGCTTATTGCAGCTCTCGTCCTTTTCAGCATAGACGCAGTTGCAAATATCCTTTGGTTCGGATTCTTTATCGACGATATAATCGATTACGTATTTGCGGCTTACATAATCTACAGCCTTGCAGCCGGCGTATGGGCGGCATCAAAGCTTGAAAAGCTTCCCGAGCCCATTGAGGAGCCCGTTGCTCCCGCTGAAGACGATTTCGGTTTTGCTGAACGCGACTTTTCCTATAGCGACTCAAGCAACGATAATACCGAAGGCGAAAACAAATAACCTGATAACAAAAGCTCCGTGTGCACGCACACGGAGCTTTCTTTATGCTATGTATTAGCTGAAACGACGACCGAAGCGGGGGTTAACGGGCTGCTGAGGCTGCTCGTTCTGCTGGGGCTGGGGAGCGAGAGAACGGCGCTTAAGCATAGAGCTTACGTCCTCAAAGATCTCCTCGCCGAGAACCTCCTCGGAATTTGTATCGTCGGGCTCAAGAGCCGCGGTTCTGTCCTGCGCGTTGCTCTCGCGAGTCGCGGTCTTCTTTTCCTCTGCCTTCTTTGCAGCGGCGGTATTGTTCTTTGCACCGTCAAAGCCGGTGGCAATTATGGTAATGCGCATCTCATCCTCAAGATTGGGATCAAAGGAAACTCCCCAAATGTTGTTAGCGTCGGGATGAGCCGCATCGGTAATCATACGTGCCGCAATATCGATATCCTCAAGTCCGATATCGGGGGAAGCGGTAATACTGAAGAGGATTCCGCGTGCGCCGTCAATAGAGGTTTCAAGCAGGGGGCTGGAGATTGCGGACTTAGCGGCGATCTCTGCCTTATCCTTACCGGTACCGCTACCGATACCCATATGTGCATTGCCCGCGCCCTTCATAATGGCGGTAACGTCAGCGAAGTCAACGTTTATGAAAGCGGTCTCGTTAACGATCTCGGAAACGCTCTGAACACCGCGGCGAAGTACGTCGTCAGCGATCTCAAATGCGTTCATAAGAGTAATTCTGGTATCGCTTACCTGCTTAAGGCGCTCGTTGGGAATGATGATGAGAGAGTCAACGTTCTGACGAAGCTCCTCAACACCCGACTCAGCCTGAACCATGCGGCGCTTACCCTCAAACTCGAAGGGCTTTGTTGCGATACCTATGGTAAGAATGTCCATTTCTTTAGCGATGCGCGCAATAATGGGAGCAGCACCGGTACCGGTTCCGCCACCCATACCGGTGGTAACGAAAACCATATCAGCGCCGGAGAGTGCGCTCTTGATCTCCTCAACGCTCTCCTCAGCCGCGCGGCGGCCGTTTTCGGGGTTAGCACCTGCGCCGAAGCCCTTGGTGATCTTCTCGCCGATTGCGATCTTGGTGGTGGCATTGGACTTAACGAGTGCCATCTGGTCGGTGTTGATGGCAAGGAATTCAACACCCTTGATATTGGTCTCGATCATACGGTTAACGGCGTTGTTTCCGCCGCCGCCGACACCGACAACCTTGATATTAACGTTGCTCTTGTCGTAAGGAATGGACATTTTTTGACCTCCGATTTATTTAAACTTTATTATTAACATTGGGCATAAATCTACATAGTAATATGATAATAGATTTTATTTGATTTTGCAAGAGTTTTGCAGAAAAAATTGATAAAATGCGCAAAATTAACGAGTTTTATCACTCTTCCACCGTAACTATGACCTCTTTGGGATCGGTAAGATCAAGCACGGCGCTTTTTGCCGCAGTGATGCGTTCGTTCTTAAGATACTCAAGGGCAATATCAAGCTTCACGTCTATATCGGAAATTCCTCCGGTAATAAGAGTATACTTTCCGTCAACCGTTACGGATGCGTTCCTTGCGCTCGTACAGTCTATCAATGTTATGCGGGGAAGCAGCTCGGAAACGGAAACTGCCTGAAGCATGCGCGTAATATACGAAGGCTCACCGTCAGAAAAGACGATACGCTTGCCTCCTATAGCCTCCGATATCTCGGGGAGTATCACGGGGATGCCGACAGCTTCCGCGCTGTTCATCCTTACCTCGGCTACCCGAAGCTCGTGACTGAACATTACGGTGCTGACTCCGATAGCGGTGCAAAACGTGGGCGGCTCTTCAACCACCGTAATAACGACTTTATCGGGAAGACTTACCGAGACGTCAGCTTCCTTAATTACTGAGAATTTTTGAAGTATTGAGCGAACGGCGCCGTCTCCGTCGACTGAAAGTATGAATATACCTTTATCAATACCCGCAACTTCGATGATCTCATCCGTTGAGTACAGCTCACAGCCCTCAACGGTTATGCTGTCAACCCTGCAAAGGATAAAGAAAAGCACGCAAGCCGTGACTAAAACTACGAGCACGGCAACTGTAACCGCAATCGGTCCTCTGACCTTCTTTATGCTTTTTGCCACGGCACTTCCTCCGTTACTTTTTTCTTTCCTTTATCAGCCGCTGCATTTCGAGATAGATACGCTTATTGCAATCCTCAACGGCAAATGCCCGAATATTTTTCTTGATCTTCTCTCTTGCTTCGGGATCGCAGGAAAGACGAGCGATCTCATCGGCAAGGCGCTCGGGCGTCAGATCCTTTTCTCTGATAAGGACGGCTGCACCGTTATCCGCAAGAAGCTTAGCGTTCTTATACTGCTGATCGTTTGTTACGTTAGGTGACGGAATAAGTATCGAGCACTTACCGAGAAGGGCAAGCTCGGAAAGTGTAATTGCTCCGCTTCTGCATATTACGATATCTGCCGCCGCCATACGAACGGGCATATCGTAAATATAAGAAAGGATCTCGATATTCGGCTCATCGCAAAGACCGGCCTCGGAAAATCTTGCCTTAAAGTTAACGAAATTTCTTTCGCCCGTAGAAAGGCAGAAGGCAGTATCCTGCAGACGTGTGTCCCTTGATGCGAACATTTCAAGCATTGTGTCGTTTATTCTGTCGGCACCAAGGCTTCCTCCATAGCACAGAACGTATGCTCTTGCATTTTCCGCAAGCTCGGGCGTCATTACCGCTCCGCCGCCGGAAAAGGCACCGCGCAAAGGACAACCCACGTGCATATGCTTTTCGGGATACTTAAGTCTTTTTCCCGTTTCCGCAAAATTCAGAAACACTCTGTCAACGTATTTTTCAAGCCTTGCAACGGTCATGCCGGGAACTGCATTTGCCTCGTGTACAGCGCAGGGAATCCTTTTGCGGTGAGCGGCAACCAGCACGGGCCAGCTTACGTAACCACCGGTGCCGATAACGAAATCCGGCTTAAAATCATCAATGATCTTCTCTGCCCTGAGTGGCGAGGTGAGAGCAAGCCACGCCGCCTTGATATTTGCGGGCGAAAGACTTCGTCTGAAGCCCTTCACGTCAACGTGGTACATTTTGTAACCTTCTCTGCCAACAAGAGTGTTTTCCATTCCGTTAGGCGTTCCGACGTAAGCTATAACTGCAGAGGGGTCATTTGCCTTTATGGTATCGGCAATGGCAAGAGCCGGGTTAATGTGGCCTGCCGTTCCGCCTCCTGTAAGTAGATATCTCATTTTGATTCTCCGTTATTTTCTGATATAAGAGTAACGCGAGATAGAAAGCATTATGCCCATCTCCGCGGAAAGCACGATAAGTGAAGATCCGCCGTAGCTGAAGAACGGCAACGATATTCCCGTATTGGGGATCGCATTTGTCACGACCGCTATATTAAGAAGAACCTGCAAAGCAATATGCGCAGATATTCCGAAAGCGGCAATGCTTGCAAAGGTATCCGGAGCGCGCTTTGCAATTACAAGCCCGCGCCATACGAGCAAAGCAAATAAAGTGATAACACCCATTGCACCGAGGAAGCCAAGCTCCTCGCAAACTATTGTGAATATGAAATCGTTATGCGGCTGAGAAACGTAGCTGTATTTGAGCCTGCTCTGACCAAGACCAAGTCCGAAGGGACCGCCTGATCCTATAGCGTAAAGCCCCTGAATCGTCTGCCAGCCGCCATCAAGCCTGTGCTCATAGGGATTGAGCCACACCTCAACTCTGTCGGAGGCATAAGGGAAAAGAATTATGAGAAGAACAACAGCAGCAACGGCAAAGAGCGCAACGCCCATAAGCCAGCGCCAGTCTCCACCCGCGTAGAACATCACTATAAGGGCTATCATAGTTATGATGGCAAGACCCGAAATGTGCTTTTCAAGCATTACGAGCACGTCCACGGCACCAAGAAGGCAAAAAGGAATGAAAATTCCGTAAAAGAAGGATTCTCTTCTGTTCTTCTTGCGCACAAAGCGGTATTCAATACCGCGAAGCTCCTTGTTCACCGTGTAGGCAAGGACTCTTTGCTTATTTCGGCTGTAATAGCTCGCAAGAACGAGGATAAGTGTAACCTTGGCGATCTCGGACGGCTGTACGGAGATACCGAAGAAGGAAAACCATCTTTGAGCGCCTCCGCCCGCAAAACCGATAACCAGAACGAGCAGCAAAAGTCCGAGGGTGATAACGTACAGCTCGGTTGCAAAGCGATAAAAAAATTTATAGTGAAGTGATCCCACTATCGGCATTACGACCAAAGCAAGCAAAACGAACAGCAGTTGCTTTTTTGCAAAATAGAGGCTGTCGTCAAATCTTGCCAGTGCATCGGCATAGCTGGCAGAAAAAACCATCACCGATCCGAACGCCATCAAAACAAGAACAAGCACGAAGAAAACGGGATCAAATCCGGAGCGCCTCATGGTAAGCTCACCAACCTGCCCCTTTACTCTGATCTCGGGACGGTACACGCGGGGATGATTTATGCTTTCTACAAGCTCAGTATCCTTTTTTGATTCATTGGGAAGCAGAAGCGCTCTTCCCTCCCTTTTGGGGTCGCCGACCTTGTTTTTCTTCATAGCCGCTCCGTAAAAATAGTTAAATTGCGAAATATGATATGACCGATGCAACGGCGGTAACAGCCGCAAAAACGTATCCGATCTTCAGCTCACCCCAACCGCACATCTCAAAATGATGATGAATGGGAGCCATCTTGAAAACGCGCTTCTTGGTGAGCTTGTAGCAGCCAACCTGAATAATGACGGAGGCCGCTTCCACTATGAAAATAATACCGTAAATTACGATGAGGAAAGGCTGCGCTAGCATAAAAGCGGTTCCCGCAAACAGACCGCCGAGGTAAAGAGAGCCCGTATCTCCCATAAATACCCTTGCAGGGTGATAATTATAAACGAGAAAGCCAAGCACGCCGCCGATAATACCCGATGCAACTATACAAAGGGGAATATTATCCGTCTTAATGGATGCAAGCAGAAGAAAACCGCCGCACACGAAGGACACCATACAAAGAAGGCCGTCAATACCGTCGGTGAGATTCACAGCGTTCACGATGCCCGTTATAAGTATCAACGCAATAAAGAAATATCCAAAGCCGAGATCAAGCTCAATGGAGGTAAAGGGTATACGGAGCACGCCGTCGATAAGTCCCGCCGCCTTCATACCTGCAAGATAGAGGCCTGCGCAAATAAGCTGAAGCAGATACTTCTGCGATGCAGTAAGTCCTTCGTTCTGCTTCTTCTGCAGCTTACGCCAATCGTCGAACATTCCAACGAAGCCGTTAGCAACGCCAAGGAACAAAGCAAGAGCGCCGCCGATGCACATATTCCTGTCGGCAGCCTCCGTCAGCGCCGCAATTATAAGCAAAGCAGAGCCGAGGAGTGTGATAACGCAGAAGAAAGCAAGTCCGCCCATCTGGGGAGTGCCCTCCTTTGACTTATGCCAACGGGGGCCGATATCAAGTATCTTCTGTCCCATCTTTTTGCTTTTCAGTATCGGGATGAGATATCGGGTGAGCATTGCGGTCAAAACGAAGGTCACCGCTGTCATCAACGCAAAGTAGCCGTAAATTCCCATGTCAAATTCCTCCGCGTACTAATTGCGTACGCCGTGTTCTTTTAAATATGCAATTACCTTCTCCGCCGCCATTGCTCTGCTTGCCTTTACAAGGAGCACGTCGCCTTTTTTAAGGACCGCAGAAAGCTTTCTTGCGCATTCTTCTGCGGCTGAGGGGTTAATTTCGCTGATTATCTTATCTGCAGCCATACCGTTTTTTTGCGCTGAATCTGCGGTGCAGACGGAAGCAATTCCGAAGGTTATAAGACCGTCAAGATTAAGACTAGCCGCGAATTCGCCCAGCTTTTCGTGCTGAGGACGCGTCTCATCACCAAGCTCGCACATATCGCCGAGAAGGGCAAATTTCCTTGCATTCTTCGCATCTGCGATCTCGCACAGAACGCTAAGGCTTGCACGCATTGACTCGGGGCTCGCGTTATAGCTTGCGTCTATAACGGTTATACCGCAAACGTCGGTGATGCTCTGGCGCATTGCCGCATTTTTGAATTCGGAAAGTCCTCTTCTCAGCTCTTCCTCGGTAAGACCGAATCGCTCGCCAATAGCACAGGCAAAAAGCGCGCCGTAAACGTGATGCAGACCTATTACGGGAAGCTTGATCCCCGCGATCCTTACGTTTCCGTGCACCAGATCAAATTCCGTATGAAGATCCTTGTTTACGATATTCTCAGCTCGGTACTCGGCGTCGTTGCTGTATATAGCTACGCTTACGGTGTTCTTACGCTGCTCCCTGATCGGTCTCAGCAAAGGCTCGTCTCCGAGAACCACCAGCACGCCGTCGTCGCTCATTCCCGCAACGATCTCCGTTTTTGCCTTTGCTATATTCTCGCGGGTCTTAAGATATTCGATATGAGAGGTTCCGATATTGGTAATTACTCCGTAATCGGGACGAGCGATAAGGGAAAGCCGCTCGATCTCCCCAAGTCCGCTCATACCCATCTCAAGAACTGCGGTATCCACGGAAGCGTCAAATCCCAGTACGGTGAGAGAAAGTCCGATATCGGTATTGAGATTACCCGCCGTCTTTCCTACATTATACCTCGTTGCAAGCACGGATGCAATCATTTCTTTAGTGGTAGTTTTACCCACGCTTCCCGTAACGGCAACGGTCTTTATTGATCTGCTCTGTTTATAGTTACGCGCAAGCACCGAAAGGGTCTCAACGGGATCGGCGCTTTCGATATAAGCAAAGCTTCTTCCAAGCTCCTCAGCCTTTTCCGGAGGTCTCGTTGATATAACGCAGGTAGCACCGCTGAGCACCGCTGAGGATGCAAAATCGGCTCCGTCATACCTTTCACCCTTTACGGCAACGAAAATGTCCTCAGGCCCGATATTTCTGGAATCGGTATCGATGCCGCTTACGAATATGTCATCGTTTCCGTATATTACCGCCTCAACACCGCAAAGACGGCATATCTCGTCTATACGTACCCTTCCCATTCCGAGTTTAAAGCTCATATCATTTTCCCTTTCTTTTACTTCCGCGAGCGGCCTCCGAAAGCACGATCTCCTTCTCGGAAAAATATCTTCGGCCGTCTCTGTCAACTATATAATTTTCGTGCCCTTTTCCTACAAGCAGAAGTATATCGTCCTTTTTACATTGCCTGAAGGCGAGGCGTATTGCTTGCTCCCTATCGGTTATCGCTATGAAATTCCGTTTATCTTCAATGCCCTTCAGAATGTCGTGAATGATCTCCTCAGGCGACTCCGATCTTGAGTTATCAGAGGTAACGTAAACTGTATCGGAGTAGTCCGATGCGATCCTTCCCATAGGAGCGCGCTTCGTCTTATCCCGATCTCCCCCACATCCGAACAAGGTGATAAGCCTGCCCTTTCGACTTTTGAACAGCTTGCAACAAAGAAGCTTTTCAAGGGCGTCGGGAGTGTGAGCGTAATCAATCAGCACGGAAAACGGATACTTTGTAACGTCAAGAGGTATCCTTTCAAGTCTGCCAGGTATACCCTTCACCGCCGAAACCGCGTCAACCGCAACCTCGGGGCTTATTCCCCATTCTATTGCGGCGGAAACCGCGGCAAGAGAATTGATTACGGTAAAATCCCCGGGAATGGACGATTCCATCCTGAGAACGCAATCGTCACTCCTCAAAAGATACGAGCTTCCGTCAACTCCCTTATCCCGCACGCAGCAAGCACGGTACATTCCCCGCTCAACGCCGTAGGAATAGGGGCTTCTGCTTTTGAACAACTCCCAAAGCACGGGGTCGTCCCCGTTGAATACTACCTTATGGGAAAGTCTTGCAAGCTTTGCCTTTGCTACCGCGTACTGTTCCATATCACCGTGAAAATCAAGATGCTCGGGGGTAATATTGGTAAACAGCCCGATATCGAACTCAATCGGATCAAGCTTTGAGAGTGCAAGGGAATGACTTGAGACCTCCATGACCACGTTATGAACGCCAAGACTGCACAGATGTGCAAGTAAGGGGTAAAAGATCTCGGGGTCGGGGGTCGTCATTTGTGAAATACCGCTGTTTTCCGCGGGAAACGGGATCTTTTCGCCATCGTATATGATTCCCGTTGTGCCGATGAGTGCGTTCTTCACACCGCAATAGGTTAACAGCGAATGCAGAAAATAGGAGGTTGAGGTCTTACCGTTCGTGCCGGTTATGCCAATAAACCTCATATTTTTCTGCGGGGATCCGCAAAAAGCCGAATACGCGTAAGCATAAGCGCGGCGGGCGTTTTTAACCGTTACCGTTGGTATTGGCGAATACGGCAACTCCCTATCCGTTACCAAAGCTCTTGCTCCGCAACCGATTGCGGAGCCGATCACCTGTTCGGGATCAAAGCTCTTGCCCCAAAGGCAAAAGAGGGCGGCACCCCCGCAATCCAAGGGATCACGGGTCACTCTGTCTACGGCGACTTTTGCGTTACCGCAAGTTATTTCATTTTCGGGAAGAAGCTCTCTCAGTACCATAAGTACCTCCGATATAGATTACTTCCCGCTTTTATATTCTTAATTTTTACCTTATCAGTCCGTATTGTCCGTGTGGCGCATCGTGATCTTAACGCAAGTACCCTTCGGTACCTCCGTGTCCTTTGCTATGCTTTGATCAACCACAATCGCACCTGCAGTGCCCGTATCCGTGGCACCGACAACATGAACGCTGAGACCTGCGTTAAGCAAGGTCTGTGAAGCTTGCGATGCGCTTTTTCCCATTACGTCGGGCACCTTAACGGTGTTCTTGGGTATCTCGTTATTCGTATAGAGTACCACGCGCGCGGAACCCTTGGTTACGTAAGTTCCTCCTGATGGAACCTGATTGGTTACCGCGGTGCCGTCACCGACAATCTCCACAGTAAGACCGTTTGCCTTAGCCTTTTCCCTGGCTTCATCAACCGAAAGTCCCAGGTAATTTCCTACGTTCATCTGAAGAGTCTCAAGCTCTTCAGGAGTATATTTGGGGTCTATGCCGAGGTAAGGAAGCACCTCATCCATAAAAGCGGCACAGTAAGGCGCCGCAACGTTACTGCCGTATGTATTATCACAGGTGGGCTCATCGACAACGATAAGCACGGCAATTTCGGGATCGTCCGCAGGAGCGTATGCAACGGTACTGCCGATACGGAGATAGGAATGGCCTTCTTCGTCCAGAATCTCGAATTTTTCGGAGGTTCCCGTCTTTCCGCATATGCGGTATCCCTTAACGTAACAGTTTGTATTACCGCCCTGCACGAAAACACTTTCCTCAAGGATATCGTTAATAAGCACGGAGGTGCTGTCGCTGATTACCTGACGCTTAACGATCGGCTCGTAAGTATAAACGGTCTTGCCGTTATCATCCACAAGCGCGGATATAAGGTGAGGAGTTACGAGCTCTCCTCCGTTAGCTACGCAGGAAATGGAGGTAATCAGCTGGATCATGGACGTCTTGAAGCGCTGACCGAAGGATGAAACCGCAAGCTCCACGGGACCAAGGGCGTTTTCTGCATGGAAATAGGTTATCGCTTCACCGGGGAGATCGATTCCTGCCTTATCAAGGTATCCAAAGGAGCCGAAATATTCGTAAAATGCCTTACTGCCTATTTTTTCTGCTGTTTGCATCAGCACGGGATTGCAGGACATCTGCAGTCCCTGACGAAAGGTTACCGCTCCGTGGCCCCATGTTCTGTGACAGTGAATGGGAGTGCTGAAGCCGGGGACGAGATATGATCCGGCGCAGTAGAAATCGTCCGTATCCTTGACAACTCCCATTTCAAGAGCCATCGCGGCTGTAATCACCTTAAAGGTGGAGCCCGCCTCGTAAAGCTCGGAAACGCATTTGTTGCTCCACATGGCAAGACGGAGATCACGTTTGAGCTCTGCGTATTCATCAGAATCCACCGCAAGCCCCGAATTATCAAGCTTTGCCTGATAAAATTCGTTCAGGGTGTAAGGATCGTTAAGATTGAAATCGGATTTTACCGCCATAGCAAGGATAGCGCCCGTCTTTACGTTCATAACTATGCCTGCAACGCGATTATTGGGTTCTGAATCCGCATAAGTTGCTTCCAGCTGACGCTCAAGTGCCTGCTGTACGGTAACGTCTATGGTCGTCACAAGAGAAAGACCGTTTTCGGCCTTGAAATAGGTCTCGAAATCAAAGGGCATATCGTCGCCGTAGCTGTCCTTTGCGGTTATATATCGACCGGGGGTTCCCGTTAGCTCGTAATCGTAGTAAAGCTCAAGTCCGTAGACTCCGCTTCCGTCGGCGCCCGTAAAGCCGAGCGTGGCACTTGCAAGATTATCGTACGGATAATAGCGCAGTGAGAGGGCCTGAACGTGCACTTGATCCTCAAGACCGTATTTTTTGACGAATTCAACTACCTTGTTTTTGGTCTCTTCATCAACTCGCGCCTTTATTGTTTCGTCAAGTCTGTTCTTCCTTGAACAGCGCTCGATGATCATATCGTAGTCAACCTCAAGAATATCCGCAAGATTACGGGCAATCAGCTTGCTCTGATCAACGCCCTCGTCTCTTTCCTTGCCGGAGCTTCCCATAAATCTGTCAAGAGATCTTTTTATGGACGTGGTCTTCTCTGCTCTGTCAATATCTCTCGGAGATATGAAAACGCGCCAGGCAGAGACGTTTGTTGCAAGCACGCTCATATTGCTGTCGTAAATATTTCCGCGCCTTGCGGTTTCCTTGGTTTCAACGGTCACCTGATCGATAACGAGATTCTGATAGTGATCGTAATCCAGCACCTGAATGCTGAAAAGCAGGTAGATCAGATACAGCGCCGCAGCGATGAGAACGGAAATAACCCAGAAACCACGGGTCTTGAATACTTGAAAGTGTGATCTTTCGGCCATTTTCAATTTCTCCTTTCATCTGCGATTGCCCATGCCTTGTTTTTTACACAAAGCACGGGCAAAGCTGATATATTTCAATTTATATTCGCGTTTACTTCAAATATTCCCAAAGAGCCTTAAGTCTCTCCGCAAACGCACTGAGCAAGGATGCCTCTGCAGTTTCCTTTTCCACCTTATCCTCAAGGATCAGGCTGTCCTCTCCTTTTATGGAAACGAATACTCTGTCAGCCTTATCCTTCTGGATCATTCCAAGCTCTTCAACGGCAATGCGCTCAACCTCTCTGAGATCCACTCTTGCATCACGCTCTCCCTCGAGCTTTACTATCTCTGCATCACTTGCCGCAAGGCTGTCGCGCGTGTCGTTATACATCCGCTTTGCATCGGAGTACTGAACTGAGCTGTACACCACAAGCATAAGAATGCAGGCGAACACAACGGTCAGCATAGCGGATACGATGGGGAAATTCCCCTTTACTCTTTCATCGGCGCAAAATCTCTCGCTGAAGCTGAAAAGCTTGAAGCCGCTCTCTCTTCCCGCACAAACGGAAGCAAGATTGCGCACGGGAGCCTTTCTTTCCAGTGCCTCGATCCTTGCAAGCTTATCCGCAGGGGTAAGACGCTTTCTTTCGGCTGTGCGACGGTATTCTTCATATTTGTTCATTGCACGAAGACCCGCATTGCACTTCTTGAATCCGTTAAGGTCCATTGCGCTGATCTGATATCCGGTCATTTTAAACTCCTTTACAGCTTTTCCGCTCCCCTGAGCTTTGCGCTTCTTGCGCGGGGGTTGACTTCAAGCTCACTATCCGCCGGAAGCACCGGCTTTTTTGTTATTATCTTCATCTGCGGTTTTCTTCCGCACACGCACACGGGAAAGCTTGGGGGGCACACACAACCCGATGCAAGCTCCGCAAACGCGTTCTTTACCGCTCTGTCCTCAAGCGAGTGGAAGGTTATTATCGATATCCTTCCGCCGGGGTTAAGCATAGAGGCAAGATCCTTTATTGCCGGCTCTATAATGGAGAGCTCTGAGTTTACCTCTATCCTTATCGCCTGAAAGCTTCTCTTTGCCGGGTGATGACCGCCGCTTCTTGCAGCAGCGGGAATCGCATTCTTAATTATCTCGGAAAGGCGAAGGGTGTTTTCTATTGGTGATACTTCCCTTTCACGTACTATCGCTGCCGCTATCTTGCGGGAGAATTTTTCCTCTCCGTATGCAAACAGGATTCTTGCCAGCTCTTCCTCGGAATACGTGTTTACCACGTCACGGGCGGTTATTCCGCCTCTGCGATCCATCCTCATATCGAGAGGAGCGTCCGCCATATAGGAAAATCCCCTTTCCTCGTTATCAAGCTGATAAGAGGAAACACCGAGATCGGCAGTAGCGCCGTCTATCCTTTCGATCCCCATTTCCCTCAGGGTGCTTGCGGCGTTAAGAAAATTCTCTCTTATAACCGTTACCCTGTCTCCAAACTCGGCAAGTCTCTCGCTTGCCGCCTTTACGGCGTCTCCGTCGCGATCAAAGGAATAGAGGTGACCTGTCGTAAGCTTTGCGGCAATTGCGGCACTGTGCCCACCGCCGCCTGCAGTACAATCCACGTAAATTCCGTCGGGCTTTATCGCAAGCAGATCAACCGCTTCCTCAAGCAGCACCGAAACGTGCACAAAGTTTTCCATATCTCTTTACAGACCAAGCTGGCGCATAAGCTCGCGCAGACTTGCAAGGTCTCTCTTCTTCTCCCGTTCTTCCCAAAGCTGCTCGGACCATATCTGCGCGTGATCGCCAACGCCAACGATAACGGCATTCTTATCAAGCTCCGCGTAGTCCTTAAGATCGTTTGGAATAATTACTCGGCCCTGAGAGTCGGGCTCACCCACCATGGTCTTCGGAAAGATAAACTCTTTAAGCTCCATTGCCACGGAATCGGGCAACGCCTTTATCTTATCGGAGTACTTCTGCCATTCCTCGTGGGTGTAGATGGCAAGACAGGGATCCAGCTTTCTCGTTATGATGAAGCTGTCTCCAAGTATCTCGCGATACTTGGCGGGAATGAATATTCTGTTTTTCGAATCAAGGGAATAGCGATATTCCCGACAGAACAGATCCATCTCTCCACTCACCTTCACCATTTTTGGGGATTTGTGAACATCAATCTCCACCGTTCCCCACTTTTGTAATAATTATACCCCCTGCATAGGCAGAAATCAATAGTTTTTCAAAAAAACCTCTCCGAGAGTATAAAAATTTTCTCCGTTTTTTTGTGCAGAATAAATAAAAAAGGACAGAGATTCTTTCTTCTCTGTCCTTTTTCGCTATCAAATATTCGGTTTTTTTGCTGAAATACTGCGTTTTCGGAAAAGTGTGGGGGAAAATGGGGCGGCTAAAACGCGGTTCTTACCACTTTTCTCCACAAAGCACACTTTTATGGGAATCACTTCCCGTTTTTTAGCATATCCAAGGCAATCTCCGCCACCGTGCTACCAAGCAGAGGGGATGCGTCCCCACCGTTTTTCAATATCTCGCGTACGGCAGTGGAGCTAATATCACTCATTTCATCGGGAGATTGCAGAAGCACGGTAACGGCTCCGGGGTAAAAAGCGTGATTCTTTGCCGCCATATCCGTCTCATAAATCTCGTCATTACGATTTCTTATTCCTTTAAGGATCACGTCAACGCCGTTTTCTCTGCAATAATCGGCAAGCATTCCACGGGAGAATCCGACGGTTACGTTAGGTATGTCTCCAAACTGCGCCTGCATAAGCTTCATTCTCTGCTCCTCAGAGAACGTGTAGCTTTTTGCCTCGTTTATAAATCCTATGGCAAGAACCCTGCCATAGGTCCTTGATGCGTGCTCAACGATATATCGATGACCGAGAGTGGGCGGGTCAAAGCTGCCGGGAACAAGGCAGACCTTCGATTTTGGCATATCAGTTCTCCGTCTTCTTTTCAAGCAGGAAGAGCTTTATCTTTCCGTAAGAGCCGTTCTTGCGCAGATTGAAATGCTCAAAAATATCCTGCCTGTTCTCAAAGGGATCTTCCTTATCCGTCTCACAGAACACCAACGCGCCCGGAGCAAGGATATCGGAGGCGATTATTCTTTCAAGGGTGGGCACTATCAACCCACTTGCGTAGGGCGGGTCAACGAACACGATGTTGTACTTATCTCCCCCCGCGCCCTTACGCACGTAATTGCACGCGTCGGATATTATGGTACGGCATTTGTCCGCAAGCTTGGTCTTCTCCGCATTTTTCTTCACGATGGCGATGGCTTCGGGATTCTGATCAACGAACATACAGAATGCGGCACCTCTGCTCAGTGCCTCAAGTCCAAGCTGACCGGAGCCTGCGTAAAGATCAAGCACTCTGCGGCCTTCGATCTCAAACTGTATCATGGAAAAAACGGCTTCCTTTGCCCTTTCAGCCGTGGGTCTTGTAGCTTCCCCCTCCAAGGTCATAAGCTTGGTTCCGCGGGCGCTTCCCGTAATAATTCTCATATTTACTCCTTCATTCACCGTCTTCAGGGTGAAAATACAATCTTACGGCAGACGCCGCAGTTATTCCGATATCGGAGGCAACAAGCTCCTCAAGGCTTGCTTTCTTTACCCCCTCGAGACCGCCGAAATATTCAAGCAATCTTTTTGCCTTTGTCTTTCCTATGCCCTTGATATCCTCAAGGGATGAGCGACGCAAAGTTTTGCGCTTTCCTCCACCGGATTTTGAGATGGCAAAGCGATGGACCTCCTCCTGTATACCGTAAATAAATCGGTACACCGCGGTCTCTCGAGCGATACCGATCTCGCGTTCCCCATCCGTAAGCGCACGGGTCTTGTGGTGCTCGTCCTTAACCATACCAATTATATTGACGTTACATCCCGCTTCTGCCGCTCCCTGCCTTGCGGCGGCAACGTGAGCGGATCCGCCGTCAATGAGCAACAGATCGGGCAAATCGGGCATAGCACCGTCTCCTTCGCGTTTATTGTGGCTTAATCTGCGCCCAACAACGCTTTTCATACAGGCGTAATCGTCCTGCCCGTCCTCGCAACGGAAAACTCTGTAATCCTTGCGGGAGAATTTACCGTTCACCACGCACACCATGGCGCCGTATATCTGCTCGTTTCCGTAATTTGATATATCGTAAGCTTCTATTCTGTCCGGAACGACCTCTAACCCCAAAAGCTCTGCAAGGCGCACCAAAGCGGCGTTCTCCGCTTCTGCCGTGCGGGAGACCTCCCGCAGCTTATCCTCTGCGTTTTTTTGCGCCATAATGCACAGATCGTGCTTTGTTCCCTTTTTCGGTACCGTCACGGATACTTTCCTTCCCGCAAGTCCGGAAAGAAGCTCTCCGCAAGCGGCAACGTCCTCTGCATCCTCCTCCGTAAGAAGAAGCAGCTGCGAAGGACAGCCGCGCAAAGCATAATAATCAAGTACGAACGAGGTAAGCGCGCCCGAATCAAAAATCTCATCGCCGCTGAAAACGAAGTCCTCCTTGGAGGCAATTGCACCTCCGCGAACGGAGAGAACCGTAACCACGGATGCAAGCTCGCCGGAAGAAGCGGCAATTACGTCAAGCTCAGTATCGGGAGAACCGACCACCTTCTGCTTCTGCCGCAAGGCATCAAGAGCCTTGAGACTGTCGCGGTATCTTGCGGCAGCTTCGTATCTTTCTTCCTCAGCTGCCTCCTGCATTTTTTCCGTAAGAGAACGGCGCACTCGCGCGGTATTGCCGGAAAGAAAGGCGATCGCCTCGTCAATTACCGTTCTGTATACCTGTGGCGTAACGTCACCCGCGCAGGGTGCTACGCAGCGATTCATATCACGATAGATACAAGGACGTTGCGCTCCGATATCCCGCGGAAATATCCTCTTGCATTCCGGGATTCCGATTATCTTATATAGGGTATCAAGAAGACTGCGGGCGGCAGTCTGATCAGGAAAGGGACCGAAATATCGGGCGCCGTCCGCATCTCTCTGTCTTGTATAAAGAACGCGTGGATATTCGTCGTTTACCGTGATCTTGATATAAGGATACGCCTTTGAATCCTTAAGACGAATATTGAACCTCGGCATATGAAGCTTGATGAGCTCGTTTTCAAGAGTGAGAGCCTCTGCCTCGTTTGCAACGAGAATCGTATCAAAGCTGCGTACGTTCGCAACCATACGCTCGGTCTTGCGGTTCTTTTCGCCGTTCCTGAAGTATTGGGACACTCTCGCGCAGAGCTTGCGCGATTTGCCGACGTAGATGACCTCGCCCTCCGAGTTCTTCATAATATAAACTCCGGGCGCAGAAGGAAGCGCCGCCGCCTTTTCAAGCAGCTGCTGTCTTATGGTTTTATACTCCGTGTCCACCACCCCCTTCAAGGGTAATTAACGAGAATGAGCGACCATCGCCAAAGGCAATGCCCGCTCATAATTTTAACTTTAGCCAATTACTCGTTAAAGCCGGTCTCAATAAGCGCGGCAAGCCCGTCAAGAGCAACAGACTCATCCTCGCCGTCTGCGATAAGAGTGATCTCCATACCCTTCTCAATACCAAGGGAAAGCACACCGAGAAGACTCTTGGCGTTCACACGGCGCTCGTCCTTATCGACCCAAATAGAGCTTTTATATGAGTTTGCCTTCTGGATAAAAAATGTTGCCGGTCTTGCGTGCAGACCGTAATTATTGTTAACTGTCACAGTACGGGAAATCATGTAGCGCTCCTATAAGTTAATTTACAGACAACCGTCTTTGTAATTTTCTATGATTATAACAAAACCGCACAATAAAATCAATAGTTTTTTTGCATTTTATGTTTTTTACCGAGTTTTTTGTTACTCGTTTGGCAGTTTTTCAACATTTTCAACGATTTCGATATCGGTTATCAGCACGGACACCTTGATATCTCTGGTATTTATCAGCACGGTCTGACCGGGCGCGATATAGGTGGTGCCCCCGTAATAGAAGCCGTTCTCCGTCATTACGCCCTCGCTCATAATAGCGCCGACGACGTCAATGCGGTCCGTAACCGACTGCTTGATGACCACCTCACCCGTCTTGGTATGCTGATAGTATTTTGCGGGAACGTAGCCGAATTTATCCTCACTTGCAAAATGACCGATAAGGTTATTACCGGCATCCCCGTTATATACTGCCGTACCCTCGGAGAAATATCCGCCCGTAAAGGAGTTCTCCTGAATATCGGAAATGGAAAAGGAGATACAAGCGGTAACGGTGTTTTGCTTATTCTTCCACTGCTCTGCAAGACCGTATCTGAACCAGATACCAACCGCTGCAAGCACCAACGAAACTATTATGATCCAATCAAGCAGATTGAAAGCTATCTTTCTTGCCTTTTTCTTTTCACCCGTCATTTGGATGCACCTCCTTCCGTAACGTTAACGGAAATAACGTAGCCCGCACCCGCAAAATCGGGAGTGCGTATATATACAAGCGAGCCCACGCTGATCTTATAGCCGTTTACGTAGTATCCGTCATCCTCCTTTGCCGCCTGTGCGGTTATGGGAAGGATCACCGTTACGTAACCGGGCTTTTCCACCTCAACGCGCTCTCCGTCGATACCTACGTCACCAACGGGGTTTCCGTTCTCGTCGTAAAGCTCGTCAAGATATACCTCGTAGGTATACGGCGTTACCGAGATGTTATCGCCGAGAGTTCCGATGTGGTAGTGCCTTGTCGCCTCCGTGACCTCCACGCCCGGAACGATATGAGAAGCGATATCGTTGCGGATATCAACTATCCTCAGCTCGTATTCAATGGTAACGGTCTCTCCCGAGCCGAATATGCCCGAGCCGCCAAAGATCCATACTGCGGCACCCACGCAGGCAACCACAAGTACAATAACTATCACGTCCGCAATATTGAATTTTCTGCGGGACGTTTTCTGATTATTTGCCTTTTTCATAATATTATCGTCTCCTCCGTGTTTTTTGGAACTTGTTCGCTTTCGTCAATAACGGTGACGGTAGGCACGTATTCGATATCCGCACCCGTGGGGGTATCGTAATCGGGAACGTATTCCCTCTCCCTTGCGTGCTCTCCGCATCGCCTTGCGGCAACGCCGATACCCGTGATGGCGAAGAACACGAAATACACTCTGTAATTATACCACACGTAATCCGTCATACCTTGCACAAGGCTTGAGAATACACCGCAGGCGCAGGCAAGCTGAAGCCCCCTCAGATAGGTATCCTTCTCCTTGTTAAGAGCGGATACGGTGCTTTGAATATACACGAGCATCGCCGCAACGAAGGCAACGAGTCCGATGATGCCAAGCTCGATTATAAGCTGGAAGAAAAGATTGTGCGAATGAGGCGCCGCTTCGATTCCCGAATACGAATAGGAAACGTAGACGGACGAGAAATTTTTATTACCCGCGCCGATTCCCGTAAAGAAGAAGTCGGCAGCCATGGCAATAGCGGATTTGTATATATAAAATCTGTAGGAGGTGGAGGAATCCGTCATATCTCCGATGCTTGTTATTCTCGTTACGATGCTCTCGGGGAGTACCACGGGAAGGAACGGAACGAGAACGAGACAAAGGAGCATAAACGGGATCGTTTTTTTAGAATACAGAACGGCAAAGATGAGCATTGCCGCGATCGCTCCCAGCCACGCACCTCTTGCCCACGTGAATATAAGACAGAGGAAAGTACAAACGGATACACACAGCCACGCGCTTCTTTCCGAACGTTTTTTTGCAGAGAAAACGAGAGCAACGGCTATGGGAAGAAGCATCATTGCGTATTCACCGAGCATGTTGGGATTTTCAAAGAAAGATACGGCACGGCCGGCTATACTTGAAAAATTCTCGGTATCAAGCCAGGTGGTCTCCACGTTTCCGCTTAAATACTGATACATTGCAAAAAGAGAAGAAAGCATACTTCCCGACATAAGAGCAATAACCCCCCGCTTCAGCCACGCGCGGGAAGAAAGCATATTAGCGCAAAGGAAATATCCCGAGGAAAGGCAAACGTACAGCGGAAGCGAAACGTCGATACCGCCAAAGCCTCCCAAAGCGCCAAGAGAAAACATCGCAATAAAAATCAGCACGAACAGATCCACCGCTTCAAAGCGAACATACCTTTTTCCCCGTGCGGCCTTGAGAATATAGCACAAGGTTATAAAGATAAGTACGAATGCAAGGAACAGCGAAGGATGCCCCGTCATTATCATCAAGGGGATGGAAAACAGAGTTATCACCAGCCCCGCCTCAGGCGAAAGAACAACGGAATAAGCAGCCACGATCACGACGGGAACGGCAATTACCGCTATCGGCGGAAAAAAATAGGTCGAAGCACCGAAGACGGTTCCGATTATAAAGGCAATATTGCGTCTTCCTCCGCCTGTGATCTTTACGCGGAAACAGTCGCGACGAAGACCGAATACCGAAAACAGCAATGCCGAGAGCAGCTTGCTTTCGGATATCTGGTCAGCAAGTCTCCTGTTTTTTGAAAGAAGCATCGGCACAGAGACAGGTATGCAGATAAGAGGAATAACGAAATAAAGGAACGAAACGTCATCCGCACGAAGAGCAACCGTCTTTATCAGACCCACAAGCAGAGTATAAATACCGAACGACAGAAAGAACATACCGTATACGGATAAATACGCACTGCCGAGTATATCGAAGATCCGCTTCCCCATACGGGCAAAGAAGCTGTTTTCTATGATGGAAGCTATCTTGCGTTTTTTTTCGGCACCTCTGCCGTCAAGACCGAAAAGCGATCTTATTCCGTTTGCAATGGCACTTTCGCTGCAGGCCTTCTCCGTTTTTTCGTAAGAAAGAAGCCCACCGCCGAAAATTCCACCCGAAAAGGCAGAGCACATCTTATCGGAAAACGCGGTAAGCGCTTTGAAAATAACACTGCCCGCAAAAAGTCCTCTGAGCCACGGGCGACCGTTTTTTTTCATACACTTCCCTCCCTTCATTTATTTGCTGTCTTATATGCGTAAAGCAATTTATCTGCGTTTTTTGGAAGCCTTGGGAGCCTCCTCCGCAGGCTTCATTATATCGGGGCGTCGCTCGGCGGTTATTCTCTCGGCCTGTGCGCGGCGCCACTTATCGATCTCCCCGTGATTGCCGGATAGCAGTACGTCCGGAACGGTGCTTCCGCGAAAATCGTAGGGACGGGTATACTGAGGAAATTCCAACATACCGTCCGAAAAGGACTCCACCTCAAAGCATTCGTCATCGGATAGCACTCCCGGGAGCAGTCTTGCCACAGCGTCCACAACAAGGCAGGCTGGTATCTCACCGCCCGTGACCACGAAATCCCCGATGGATATTTCTTCATCCACGATCATATCGATCGCGCGCTGATCTATGCCCTCGTAATGCCCGCAGAGCACCACGAGTCTGTCGTATGAGGAAAGCCTCTTTGCTACCTGTTGGTCGAATACGGTTCCTTTGGGAGACATATAAACGGTATAGACCCGCTCGTCCTCATTTTTATCCGCAAGCACCGCCTCGTGGCACGCAACCACGGGAGGAGCAGCCATAAGCATTCCCTTGCCTCCGCCGTAGGGCGTGTCGTCAACGCGGTTATGCTTGTTGTTCGCGTGGTCTCTTATGTTATGAAAGGCTATCTCAATAGCTCCGCTTTTTCTTGCTCTTCCGATTATACTCTCGCCGAGCACGTAATCGCAAAGAGCGGGAAAAAGAGTGAGAATATCAAACTTCATCGGGGAACATCCCTTCAATAGGCGTTATGAAAATACCGCGCTCAAGATCCACCTCGCGGACGAACTCGTCAACAGCGGGCATAAGCACCTCGCCCGAGGGGGTCTTTATCTCGTAAACGTCGGAAGCACCGCGGTTCATAACGTCCGTAAGCGTTCCGTAAAGCCTTCCGCTTTCCGCATCGTACACCTTAAGACCGATAAGATCGGCAATAAAGTGAGACCCCTCCTCAAGGGGAAGATCCTCTCTGCGGGCGTAGAGCATACCGCCCTTTAAAAGCTGCGCTTCTTCAATGGTGGTGATATCCTCAAGAGACAGAAGAATGACCGCGCCGTGCTCGTGGGCGCTTACCACCTTATGCTCCTTATATTCACCGTTCTTTTCGGTATAAACTCTGGTAAGCGAACAGAAAACGTCCACGCTGTCGCAAAGATGCCCTATGCGCATCATTCCTTTTACTCCGTGGGTGTTCTGAATCTTTCCGCATTCAAGAAACTCTTTTAACATTTATGGTATCACACCTTCCGTATTTTTGCAATTTTACCTGTCAACCGCCGTAAGCTTTGCATAGCTGCCCATCAGCCTCTTATGCCCTGCAGTGTCAAATTCAACGTCGTAGAGCACGTCTCCTCCCATAGGGGTAACACCCGTAACGGTGCCAACACCGAAGGTCATATGGCTCACCCTGTCCCCCACGTTCAAAGCCTTTACCTTGGGTATCTGGCGGGAAGCAGATGCACCGGGAGTTGAGAAGGATGCGCCTGAGCGCATTCCGTAAGACTGTGATCCGTAAGAGGAGCCATACGAAGCGCGGTTGCCGCCGTAAACGTAGTGCTGCTCCTTTTTGGGTGTTTCATCCTTCATATCAAGGCACGCAGACGGAATCTCGTCCACGAATCTGCTTCTGGGGTTGTGTCCCGTTCTGCCGTAAAGAAGTCTTTCCTTGGTATACGTTACCGTAAGCTTCTTGCGGGCGCGGGTGATGGCAACGTAGGCAAGTCTGCGCTCCTCGTCAAGCTCCTCGGGCTCCATTATGGAGCGCATACCGGGAAAAAGTCCGTCCTCCATACCGGGCAGGAAAACGTGCTCGAATTCAAGGCCCTTTGCGCTGTGGATGGTCATAAGCACGACGGCGTCTGCCGTCTCGTCGTATTTATCTATATCCGCAACGAGAGCAACTTCCTCAAGGAAGCCGAAGAGCGAGGGCTCCTCCGTGCGTTTTTCATACTCCACGCCTGCGGAAACAAGCTCTTCAAGGTTCTCAAGACGGTCACGTTCTGCCTCCCCCGCGTCCACAAGCATCTGCTTGTAACCCGTGCGAACCACTGTCCTCTCGATCAGCTCGGAAACGGAGCAGGTCTCTCCAAGCTCCGTGAGTTCCTCAATCATCTCGGTAAAGGCAACGAACTTGGCGGTATAATTCTTGAGATACAGGAACTCAGCGGAACGGCGCATCGCCTCAAAAAGAGAGATGCCGTTCTCGGAAGCTATCTGTGCGGCAGCTTCAATTGCCGCATCTCCTATTTTTCGTTTCGGCTCGTTCACGATCCTTTTCAGACGCAGATCGTCGCCGTGATTGCAGATAAGGCACAGATAGGCTATGATATCCTTAATTTCCTTGCGGTCGTAGAAGCGCGTACCACCCAGAACACGGAACGGCATACCGCTTTTTGCAAGAACGGTCTCTATGCTGTTTGCCTGAGCGTTCACGCGATAAAGTATCGCGTGGTCGGAATATTTTGCCCCGTCGGAAACCGCTTTTTCAATGGCAGAGCAGATATAACGCGCCTCCGCGTTCTGATCGTTTACCTTGCAGCACTCTATCTTTTCGCCCTCATCGCCATCGGTCCACAGGCTCTTTCCGTGTCGGCTGCTGTTGTGAGATATAACGCCGTTTGCGGCGTCAAGGATCTTGCCCGTGCTGCGGTAGTTTTGCTCGAGCTTTATGATCTTTGCATCGGGGAACGCACGGTCAAAGCCGAGAATATTCTCCACCGTCGCTCCGCGGAAGGCGTAAATGCTCTGATCGTCGTCACCCACCACCATAATATTTCTGTAACCCGCAGAAAGCAGGAAGCAGAGGCGGAACTGGGCAACGTTGGTATCCTGATACTCGTCAACGCAGATATATCTGAAGCGTCTGCGGTATTTTTCAAGCAGCTCGTTATTCTCCTCAAGCAAACGGACGGTGTTCATGATTATATCGTCAAAATCCATGGCGTTGCTGTCTTTCAGGCGACGCTGATATTCCTCGTAGACGCGAGCACTGTCCTTCTCCTTCTCGCTTTTTGCCTCTGCAGCAAACTCGGAGGGTGTAAGAAGCCTGTCCTTTGCGCGGCTTATAATGGTCTGGCACACCTTGGGCTCCAGCACCTTTTCGTTGATGCGCAGCTCCTTGATGATAGTTGAAATAACACGCTTGGAATCATCGGTGTCATAAATCGTAAAGCCCGGTGCATATCCTATAAGACCGCTGTCACGGCGAAGCATACGGAGACAAACGGAATGGAAGGTACCCGCAACCACCTCGTCTCTGCGTTCGCCCTCCTCGGGCTCTCCGGGATAAAGAAGTGCCGCAAGACGGCTCTTCATCTCGTTTGCCGCCTTGTTCGTGAAGGTTATGGCAAGCACCGACCACACGGGTGCGGGATTTTCAGCAAAATCCGGCAAAAACTGCTCCAGCTCCGCAGGGGTAAGCATTTCCAGCGCCGAACGGTAATCCTCAAGAAGCTCCTCGGAAACATCTTCGGGAACACGATTTGATAAATAAGCGTTTCCGTATTTAACGATAAAGGCTATGCGGCGCACGAGCACCGTGGTCTTTCCGCTTCCCGCACCTGCAAGCACCAGAAGAGGCCCCTCCGTGGTATATACGGCCTCGCGCTGTCTTTCGTTAAGACCCGCGTAGACCTTGTCAAACATTTTTCTTTTCAAGGCAAGATACTCTCTTGCCAGCGTATCTCTGTTCATTTCAATCCTTTTGCGCATTGTTATTCAGTATATTTTACCACTTATTATCGGTTAGTGCAATAGTTTAAAATATTTTTTTGCAAGGATTGACATATAATTAACGCAGTGCTATAATAATTACTCATAAATCTTTTAAATCTTTTTGTAAACGTTTTATCGGAGGAACCATGGAAAAACTTAAAGTCGGCATCGTCGGTGCCACGGGCATGGTCGGTCAGCGTTTTCTTACTCTGCTTGACGATCACCCCTATTTTGAAGTAACAGCGCTTATCGCTTCCCCCTCGAGTGCGGGAAAAACCTACGAGGAAGCACTCAACGGCAGATGGAAGATGGCAACGCCCATTCCCGAAAAGGCAAAGGGAATGACCGTTCTCAACTCCTCTGATATCGATACCATAAAGGGACTCGTTGATATGGTATTCTGTGCCGTAAATATGCCCAAGGCTGACACCAAGGCTCTTGAGATAGCGTACGCGCAGGCTGAGATTCCCGTAGTATCCAATAACTCCGCAAACCGCGGAGAGGCTGACGTTCCCATGGTGATCCCGGAAATAAACGACGCTCACCTTGCGGTAATTGAAGCACAGAAGAAGCGCCTCGGAACGAAGCGCGGCTTTATCGCCGTTAAGCCCAACTGCTCCATCCAGAGCTACGTACCCGCCCTCACTCCCCTTCTTAAGTATAAGCCCACTCAGGTGCTTGCAACCACCTATCAGGCAATTTCCGGCGCAGGCAAGACCTTCAACGAGTGGCCCGAAATGATAGATAACGTAATTCCCTTCATCGGCGGCGAGGAGGAAAAGAGCGAGCAGGAGCCCCTGAAGATCTGGGGTACCGTAGAAAACGGCGCGGTGGTCAAGGCATCCGCTCCCCTTATCACCACCCAGTGCATCCGCGTGCCCGTTACCGACGGTCATACTGCGGCTGTATTTGTAAAGTTCGAGAACAATCCCACCAAGGAGGAGATCCTTGAGGCGTGGAACAGCTTTGAGGGCAAGCCTCAGCAGCTCGGCCTTCCCAGCGCGCCCGAAAAGTTCGTAACCTACTTTGAAGAGGATAACAGACCCCAGGCAAAGCTTGACCGCGATATTTACGGCGGTATGGGCGTAACAGTGGGCAGACTCCGTCCCGATACCATCTTCGATTGGAAGTTCGTGGGTCTTTCCCACAACACTCTCCGCGGTGCCGCAGGCGGTGCCGTGCTTATTGCAGAGCTGCTTTACCGCGAGGGTTACTTCGCATATTGATCCCAAATAATTATACAAAAAACAGGGTTTTCTGCGGGAAACCCTGTTTTTTGTATAATTTCACATCTGTTTTCTGATTCTTAAAAGAGCTCCCTTTTCAAGCCTTGATACCTGCGCCTGGGATATTCCAATCTCCTCCGCTATCTCCATCTGCGTTTTTCCGCCGTAAAAGCGCATATCTATGATCTTCTTCTCACGGTCGGAAAGCTTTTTCATTGCTTCCTTCAGCGCAATTTCCTCAAGCCACGATTCGTCGCTTGAGGTATTGTCGCTCAGCTGGTCTATAACGTATATTGAGTCACCACCGTCGTTATAAACGGATTCATAGATCGATACCGGCTCAACTATTGCCTCAAGCGCACAGGCAACGTCGCTTTTTTCTTCACCTATCTCCCTTGCTATCTCCTCGGCAGTGGGCTCCCTTTTCAGCTTCACCGAGAGCGCCTCCCTTGCCTGAAGTGCCCGATAAGCAAGATCCCTTAATGATCTGCTTACTCTTATGGCATTGTTATCCCGCAGGTATCTGCGCACCTCGCCGATTATCATCGGCACCGCATAGGTCGAAAACTTAACGTCAAGATCGACGTTAAAATTATCGATTGCCTTTATTAGACCGATGCACCCGACCTGAAACAGATCGTCCATATTCTCCTTGCGGTTTGCAAATCTTTGAATAATACTCAAAACAAGTCTCAGATTACCGTTTATCAGCTCCTGTCTTGCATCCTCGTCACCCTCGCTGTTTCTTTTCAAAAGCTCCCGCTTTTCGTTGTCAGTCAGATTTTTCAGCTTTGCGGTATTAACTCCGCATATCTCTACTTTTCCGTAATGCATTTGCCGCCCCGTTTCTTGTTTCTTGTGAAAAGTATTGCCAAATTGCAGATGGGAAATTCACGGTTCCCCCTTCCAAAAATTTCATAACAACTTGACATCATGCCATCTTTACAGTATAATAAAATCTGTTATTAAATAGGGTTTATTTCCAAAAAAGGAGCACATAATGGACGTACAAAAGCTTCAAAGGATCGAAAACTGCCTTGCAATGCTTCATTGTCTCGAAGCAAGAGAACCCATCTCAAGAAAACAGATCTCCGAGGAAACGGGCCTGAGCCTTATGACCGTAGGCAAGCTTTGCGCCCTTCTTGAGGAGGCAGAGCTTATTTCCGAAAGAAAGGAAGATAAGAGCGAAAGCGGAAGAAGAGCGTCTCTTTGCAGTGCCTCCCCCTCCCTTGCCTGCTGCGTTATCAACTGCACAGACAGCACCTACACCCTCACGATGTATACCCCCTCAGGTAAGACCTGCGTCTCGCTGATGCATTCCTTTGCCGAGGATATTATTTTTGAAGACCGTTTTTTTCAATTCGCGGACAGAATGTCTGAAATGCTGCAGCGAATCGCCCACGTGCCTCCCGCCTCCGTATGTCTTATAAGCGAAGGCAGTTATGAAGGCGGAACGCTTACTCTGCCGAACGGGCAAAGAGCAAACGTTCTGCGAGCCGTCGGAAAGATCTTCCCCGTCAAGAGAATAAGAATATACACCCCCGCCGCCTGTGCAGCCGCCGCTCTTGAAAGATCCTGCGGAAGCGAATGCGTTGCGGCAGTCATAGGCAAGCAGCTCAGCTTTGCTCTTCCCCGCGGCGCAGAGCTTCCCTATTCAAGTTCATCAGTTTACCCCAACAAGCTCCGCGTTGACGGCGTTTCCCTTGGCGAAAGACTCCGTATGATGGGCACACCGGATAAGGAATGCGTATATTCCTTTTTGTCGGCGCTTGACGCCTTTTTCCCAGAAAGGCACATAAGCTTGTTTCCCCTTGCGGAAGCAAACGGCGCACTTACCTGCGGAGAGCTTTGCAGATACGCCGTGGAAAACGCAGATCTGCAGAAAAAATGCTCCACACGCACGGATCCCCTTGGAGATATGTCCGACGGTGCACGCCTTATGCTCCTTTCCGAAATTTTAAAAAAGCACGTTTGACGTATATTTTTTATCGCTCAGGGTAAAATACGTTTGACGAATGCCGCAAGCGGCTGCCGTTAATTTTTTACTTCAGGAGTACGTTATGAACGACAATACCTGCGCTTACAACAAGCATATCGAGTGCACCGTAGATCAGTGCAAGTACCATTCTCAGTGCGATAATTACTGCACCCTTGACAAGATCAAGGTAACCACCCACGAGAGCAACCCCACAATGAGCCAGTGCACCGATTGCTCCTCCTTCTCCGCAAAGCAGCTTAACGCATAATCACCTCAGAAGAGCCGCGATCAGCCGATTGCGGCTCTTTCTTAAAACAATTTATTGTACAAAAATACGCATTTTTTGTGTTGCCATGAAATTGCGTGTTATGGTAATATTACCATAAAGCAAGGTCAAAATGCATATAATGAAAGGCGGAAATCCGATGGAAAACAAGGAAATCAAGTTTGAAAGCGTATCCAACCGACTTTGCAAGGTTGCAGATCCCTGGCTTTTCTTCCATAACGGCTATTACTATCTTACCTATACCGGTTACAAGCGCACCTGCGTTAAGAAGGCTAAAACTCTTAACGAGCTGAAGGACGCGGAGCCCGTTACCGTATTTTTGCCCGAGGAAGGACACGAATGGTCACTCAATCACTGGTCTCCCGAGATACATTATTACTCCGAGGAGGATTTCGGTGATGATGCAGGCTGGTATCTGCTCATAGCTCTTGACGACGGGCAGAATATAAACCACAGAATGTACGTCCTTAAATCCCTTAACGGCGAGCCCGACGGTCAGTACGGCAATCCCATCACGGGTGAGCCGAACGTGCCTGAAAAAATTCGCGGAAAGGACGATCCGACCATTAACGAGGAATGGAGCGTCGGCACCACCGACGTGCGCGTAAACGGCAGCGTTTACTGTATGTGGGTCGGAGAGCGCGGAAGACAGACGGATAATTTCTACCAGTTTATAGCTCTTGCAAAAATGGAAAAGCCTTGGCTTCTTTCGGGCAAGGTCGGCATAATCTGCACCCCCACGGAAAAATGGGAAATGGGAGGCGCAGGTCCCACGAAATCCGGAAAAATACTTCCCAAGGTGGTTGAGGGTGCTACCCCCGTATACGCCGATGATGGCAGACTTTTCTTGATCTACACCGGAAGCGGATATTGGTCAAAGTATTACGCAATGGGTCAGCTTACATACAAGGGCGGAGACCCCTGCGACGCAAGCTCCTGGGAAAAGAAAAAAGAGCCCATATTCTCTATGTCCGACGAGATCTGCGGATGCGGACACGCGTCTTACACTAAATCCCCGACGGGCGACAACATAATCAGCTATCACGCCTATATCGGTCAGACCACCGAGGGCGGCAGATACTCCTTCGTTGATACCTACAGCATCACGGAGGACGGAGTTGTTATCGGAGACGGAAGCAAGCATCCCCGCCCCGACGGAACGGTACTCACCTTCGGAACTCTTTGATACGTTGAAATAAGTAATAGCGGCGCGGCGTAAAAACCGCGCCGTTAATCTTTCTTGTCAATATTTCAATACAACTTATCAATATTTCTGCATTTTATATCTTGTAATATTTGATGAAAAATGTTATAATTTTTTCGTATATTTTGGTTCTGCCAAAAAAATAAGTAAAGGAAGAAAGCAGATGAAAAGAGTATTCACCTTTCTTATGGCAGCCTTGATGCTTGCTCTTTCCGTTCCCTTCGGGGTTACGGCAAATGCAGCCGAAGCTGTCATCTACGTTGACGAAGCAAACGGCAACGATGAAAACCAAGGAAATTCGGCGACTTCACCGTTAAAAACACTTACTAAGGCTATCGAGAAGCTTGCGGAAAGCGGCGGAAGGATAGTCCTTATTTCCGACCTCTCCCTTATGGGCACGGCGTCAAACCCCTACACGGAGCCCGCGCATAAGGGAAATATCGTTATTACAGCCAAGGACGGCGACAAGGATTACGGCGCCACCCTTAAGCTTCAGGGCGCTATGGTATACGAGCTGAGCGGTCCTACCGAATTTGCCGATCTTAATATCGATACCGGCAAGGGCAACACCGTTATCGCGGCGCGCTTCAACCCTCTCGTAATGGGCGAGGGACTTACGATGACGCTGCAGAACCTCATTCTCGTGGGCGGCTTTGAAGCTCCCAAGAAGGGCACCTCCACCAATCAGAACAGCAGCATTACCGTCAAAAGCGGAAAATATTCAAACATCGTCGGATTCAGCCGCACAAAGGGCGAAGCAGGCACGGTTACCTACACCGGAACCTCCCGCATTACCGTTTACGACGGAACCGCTCTCGGTATATACGGCGCTTCTCTGTACAATCACTTTTCCGGAAGCACCGAAATTAAGATCTACGGCGGTAAGGTAACAAACGTATATACCGCAGGCGACCAGACCAGACGTCTTAACGGAACCAGCCTTTTTGAAATGCACGGCGGTAACGTTTCTACCTTCCACATAAATAACGCTATAGGAGACACAACCGTCAGACTTAACGGCGGCAAGCTCCTTAAGATCAACGAAACGAACGCAAGCACCACCATCGCAACCCTTGCCGAAAACGCAACCCGCACGGTTTACTACAATTCCGCCGCTTATACTGCGGCTGAGATCGAGAAGCTTGCGGGTAAGATCGCAGACGCTGTCCACGGTCACGGCACTGTTTACGTAAAGAGCGGTGCCAACGGAAGCGGTAACAGCGAGGACGACCCCATCGGCTCTCTTGAAAAAGCTATCGAGACCATTGCAAGCGGCGGTGATATCGTTATCATCGGCGATTACAGCATTCAAAGCATAACCGAGCCTGCACACGTTGGAGTTATCAACGTTAAGAGCGGCAAGCTCGTATTCGCAAAAGGCGGCACCTACACTCTGAACGGCCCCACATCTTTAGCAACCGAGATCAGCGGTGAAGCCGTTATCAATGCAAACGGCTACGAGCTTTGGACCAAGGACGGCTTTGACGGCGACGATACCGTAATTTACGGCACCACGGAAAAAACGGGCAACGCTACACTCCATCTCGGAGGCAACAATATCAAGGCGGTATACGCCGCAAAAGACGGTCAGAACAGCGGACTTACCGCAGTGATCGAGGTATCCGGCGCATCCGTAAAGACCCTTAAGGCTACCGAGAACGGCACAACCGACGGCTCCCTCTCCCTTTCCCTTACTGCAGGTAAGATCGATGCCGCTGACCTTACGGGCGTTAAGGGCGCGCTCACCGTTTCCGCACAAGGCGGTGCTCTGGGAAGCATCACCGCAGGCGTTGACGGCAAGCGTCCCGAGGGCGCGGAGTACTCTCTTACTTACGATACAAGCCTCTTCAACGATACCCTTTTCGCCACCATACTTCCCCTCTTTGGCGAGGTATCCAACACAAAGGTAGTTTACGTTTCCGATAACGGCAACGGCAACGGTCTTTCCGTTGGCGGCGCGACCACCCTTGGCAAAGCATTCGTTATGCTCAAGGAAACGGGCGGAGTTATAGTTATCTCCGGTGTTACGACGCTTTCCTCTTCTCTTAATTGTGCGGAAAACGTCGCTCCCGTAACCGTAACCTCTCTTTGGGACGGAAAGGACTACCGCAAGGACGGAGCGTACATACTGCTCGGCAACAACTGGCAGTTCAACGGCGAGGTAACTCTTGAGAATCTCAATATAACCCTTGATAAAAATGCTCCGCTTCTCCGCTTCAATAACAACAACGCAACCATCGGC